>JAKUTI010000037.1 GCA_022448765.1 Pseudomonadales bacterium | reverse complement strand
TGGGCCGATAGATGTCACCGTTGAAAACCTACTCATAACCGACATCGATGGTTCGCTAGAAGAATATGGCCGTTGGCGTTTTCGCCTCCGGCCGCATCCGGACGGTATGCAGGTTCTTGGACTGGACGGGGCAATTCGGGGTATCGAGATTAGTAGCAGTCAAGAGATGCTTTGGTCTCGTTCGACTAATCGGACCTACTTTGAGGGCCGTATTCAGGGTGTCGCACTTCGGTCGGTGCTTTCTCAATGGGGCTTTGACCTAAATATGGAAGCCGAATCGTTTGTCGGGAAAGGGAGCCTTGATTGGCCCGGGTCTCCGTTCGCATTTGACGTTGACAAAGTCGTCGGTCGTATTGATTCAGAGATCAACAACGGGCGAATCGTTGATATAGAGCAGGGTGGAGGGGTCGCGCGTATTTTAGGATTGCTGAATTACTCAGCCATTGCGCGACGATTATCTGGAAATTTCTCGGATGTTGTATCTAAAGGTGTGAGTTTCAATCGAATACATGCGGGAGTGAACTTACGATCCGGCATTTTGGAATTCTCGGAGCCAATGTTTGTCGAAGGTAACGGGTTACTTTTTCGTGTCAATGGCACAGTCGATTTAACCGATGGGGCGCTCGATAACGAACTCGTTGTTACGCTCCCGGTTTCAGACAGCTTGCCGTGGTACGCCGCGTATATTGCGATTGCCAACCCGGCAGCGGGGGTCGGAGTGTTGCTGGGACGACGCATTTTTGGTGCTCAGATCGAAAATCTTTCGAGCGGAAAGTATCAAATTAGCGGAACCTTGAATGATCCCCAGGTGGAGTTCTTAAGTATTTTCACGACTGACATGAGTACCTCTATCCCATCAGAGCCCCGCATTGAACAAAACCACCAGTGATCATTAAAGAAATAATACTCGTCTCAAATATTGTTTGTTGCGTGCGCTAGGTTTATGGATCAGTTTGGCTAACGAACTGCATCTCGCGAAAGAGTCGGTGTGATGGCACATAGGAACACGATGATCTCGAAAAACGTCGTCGTTTCGTACGCATGAGGTAAGTCGTTTGGCCTCTCCGAGACGATCAGCGACAAACGATAGTAGGGCGTTAAGGGTTTCGTCCATATCCTCACCATCCCATAGAGTCTTATAGTAATTACTAAATCTTTTTCAGCCGATGGGGCAAGGAGATTCAAAACACCTTCTGCCTGCGTTGACTAACTTTACTTCTCGAACAAGAGTTCCGACGGTACAAACGTATTGGCTTGCTACTCGGATGAACTTCGACGATGCCCGAGTCTGAAGCCCAAGCTTATTGACGATTTGCAGACCCACTCATCTCACTAGTCGGCATACCGGATTCTTGGTGGCGCACCATGACGTCAGCATACGTATGCGAAAAGTATTTCGACAACTTCTCGACGACGTAGACGGATCTATGTCTCCCCCCGGTGCAGCCTATAGCCACGGTCAGATATGCACGATTGGTTTTTTCGAATTCATGTAGCCAAGTTTCTAGGAAGCTACAAATGTCGGTGACCAAGCTGGTCGCCACGGTTTGTGAATCGAGAAAGTCACGGACCGGTTTGTCGATTCCCGACAAAGATCGGAGCTCCTCTTGCCAATATGGATTGGGTAAACAGCGGACATCGAAAACGAAATCGGAGTCGACAGGTACTCCGTTTCTAAATCCAAAAGAACGAAAGAGAAGTGAGATGCTGTTCGCGGATTTGTTGATCACACGGGTTTTGATCATTTCGGCGAGGTCCACTGCACTCAAATTGGTCGTGTCGATCTGCAGATCGGCCAGCTCAGATACGACAGCCAGGACTTCTAGTTCCATGTCGATCGCCTGTCGTAAGTCTTGACTCACGTGGGTTAGGGGATGTCGCCGTCGAGTCTCGCTAAATCGTTGCATAAGCCTGTGGGCGAGGGCATCGAGGAATATGACCTGAACTTGCAAATCGTCTTGTTGGAGGGCACTGAGCCGCTCGGGAAGCAGTTCTAAGTCGGCTGGTACATTTCGAGCATCGATGCAGACGGCCAGGTCTTGAACGATTTCAGCCTTGTAATTGGATTGTATTAGTTGTGGGAGCAACCCCGCTGGAAAATTATCAATGCAACTGAACCCCTCGTCTTCGAGAGCATTAAGCGCAGTGCTTTTTCCAGAACCAGACCGGCCGCTGATGACAATCAATTTCATTCCGCTAATGCCTCAGCAACCTGGCGCTGAAAAACCTCGTACAGATCTCGATCGTTTCGAGCTTTTCGTAAATCCTGAGCATTAGGCTGACGGTCGAAGACTCGAGCCAAGATAGCTAATAGCTCCAGGTGGAGGCGTGTTTCTTCTTCGGGTACAACGAGAATGAATAACAGATCGACTTCTTGATTATCGAAACCGACAGGATTTGTCAGGTACAAGAGTGATGCAACAGGCCGTTGACAGTCCGCAAATCGACAATGTGGAATCGCAATACCGTCGCCGAGGTTGGTGCTACCTAACTTCTCTCGCGCCATCAACGCTTCTAGGAGCTGTCGCGCATTTATACTCTCTTGTGTGGTGGCGATTGCTTCAGCTGCCGCCTCCATAGATGCCTTTTTCGATGTGGCACGTACATGCGTGCGCACGCAGCTTGTCGGCAAAATTGACCCGAAATCGATCATCAACAGTCGGCGCGATTTGAGCCCGTGATTCTATTGGGCTGCAATCGAATTTCCAACGTTCCTGTATCGCTTTTTTCTTTCATTGGACGTCGGAATGGCCATAATTTTCCGATATTTCGTTACCGTTCGTCGGGCCAGTTGAATTCCGTCAGATTCAAGTAGTTGTGCGATCAACTTGTCGGACAGCGGTCGCTGTTTGGCCTCGCTATCTATTGCGTTTCGTATCAACTCTTGAACCACCTTGTTGGCTAAGGGTTCGTTATCTCTTATGGGAATGGCTTTGGAGAAGAAATACTTTAATGGGAATAAACCTTGGGGTGTGAGTACGTACTTGTGGGTTGTGATTCTCGAAACGGTAGATACATGTATGCTCAATTCAGACGCAATTTCCGCCATATTCAGTGGTTTGATCGCAGGCAACCCGTGCTGTAGAAATGCTTTTTGGTGCTCGACGATACAGTTACAAACGCTGGCCAAGGTTGAGTTCCGGCGTTCGACGCTTTGAAGAAATAGTTTGGCATGTTTCAAGTTTTCACGAACGTAGTCGTTAGATCGAAATTTCTTCGAATCCTTTGAAGATTGAGCATATACAGGACTAATTCTTATTCCGGGAGCAAACTCGGGATTTATTCGGACCCGCCATCGACCTTCGTCCTTGGAGACGATCACGTCGGGTTTGACGTATTCGGTTGGAGCAGAATCAATTATTGAACCGGGCCGGGGATTGAGCGATCGGACTAATTCAATTGCTTCGAGCACATCCTTAACTGGCAGTTCTAGAATGCGGGAAAGGCGCTTGTAATCCTGTGACGCGAGAACTTCAAAATGGCTCGTCAATATTCTTATAGCGAGCCCCTTTGCTTGGGCGTCTCTAGGAAGAAGCCGCAGTTGTATCAACAGACACTCTTGGAGATTTCTAGCGCATATGCCGGGCGGTTCCAGATCTTGGACAGTCTTTACGACGGACTCGATTTCACTGAGCGGCGCGCTTATTTCTGGTAGAAGGCTTGCAGCTATCTCTTCCGAACTGTTTTCCAGTATGCCATCGCTATTGATCCCGTCGATAATTGCCCTGGCTATAGCATCCTGCATCGCCGTGAGTGATATGACATTCAATTGCCGGGTGAGATGATCTGATAACGATACAGTTCGATCCGATACGCCGCTGGTATCTACGGTCGACCCCTCTATGTCGTATCGGTCGTGGGCAGGTAACCGAGATCTATCGAGATCCAAATATTCGTCGGTGTATGAAGCTTCTTGGTATTCAACCTGGGCTGCGCTTGACCAATCCGGATCAGTTGTTAGCGACGTGTCATATGAGGGAGCGTTGGTGTGGACGCCATCACGGTCCAATTGTGGCAACTCGTTTTCCATTTCAAGGAATGCATTTGCTTCGACCGCCTTCTGAATCTCGAGCCGGAGTTCGTCGCCGGAGAGTTGTAGTAGCCCTATCGCATGTTGCAACTGGGGTGTGGCTTTGAACCGTTGACGGATATTAAACGCAGCAATTTGTTTCATAAGGCAATCGATGAGTTGAGTATCAACAGTTCTCCTCAAAATCACTTATCGAACGGAGAACCTTTCCCCCAAATAGACTCGTTGAACCAGCTGGTTCGATAGTACGTTCTGCGCAGTTCCATCGGCAATGACGCGGCCTTCATTCACGACGTATGCTCGATCGCAGATATCTAGGGTTTCACGAACGTTGTGATCGGTTATGAGGATGCCGATGTCATGCGTTGCGAGTTTGCGAATTTCAACCTTGATGTCATCAACAGAAATTGGGTCCACGCCAGCAAAGGGTTCGTCGAGTAACAAGAAACGCGGCTGGTTTGCGAGCGCGCGAGCAATCTCTAGTCGACGCCTTTCCCCGCCAGAAAGTCTTTCGCTAGTTACGTCGCGAATTTCAACTAGACTAAACTCTTCAAGAAGCCGTTCTGCTAAAGATTCTTTCTGCGATTTGTCGAGATCACCCCTTAATTCGATGATGGCGTGTAAATTGTTCTCGACGGAGAGCTTGCGAAAGACGCTCGGTTCCTGGGGTAGGTATGCTAGTCCTTTGTCAGAACGTAGATGCATGGGGGCGTTGGAAAGATCCTGTTCGTCGATTGACACGGAGCCACCGTCTAATCGGACCAGCCCCACGATCATGTGAAAACTTATGGTTTTCCCGGCACCGTTAGGTCCCAGCAAACCAACGATTTCGCCGCTTGAGATGTGGATGGATAAGTCGTTGACAACCGGTATCCCGCGGTAACTTTTGTGGAGATTGGTTGCTCTTAAGATCGACATGGAGAACTTATTTGCGCGGTTCCCAAATCAACTCGACTCCCTCAGACTTTAGGGATTCGGCCTCTATTACGCCTGTATTGATGTCGTAGAGGATTTGTTCGCTTCGGAAGAGACTGCCCTCTTGTCTAAGAGAAGCCATCCCAAGTAGTTCAATTTGGTTCAACTTGCGGCGATATATTATGTCGTGTGCGCGAGCCTCTATTGAGAATTTACCCTCACCGACAATTCGAGTGAAACGGGCTTGATCCCCGCTAGCTGTAATTCTTTGCACTTTTCCTTCTAACCAATCGATCGTCATCTCGTCTGCCTCAACACGAATATTTCCTTGGTCCAGCGTCACGGCACCAGTTATTACCGTCCGGGTCGTCATGTCTCCCCACAAATCGTCGCCACGAATGTGGATGGGCGCTTCCTCATCAACGATGGAATAGGGCGCGCTAAGCGACGTTAGACACCAGCAAATGGCAACAATTTCACATGTGTGTTTTCGGATGGATGACAACGTGAACGCGTTGATCGATCGAGGATCGAAGTTGCAGATGATTCTGTTCAAGGTCGCATTCAAAACTCGCGGCGCGAACGTCGCTTGAAGATGTCGCGATAATAACAGGGTCGCTTGATTGAACGCGCTTTAGTTCTGGGAAAATCGTCATTGAACTACTCTGGAGCCGAATGAATGTTCGGTCGTCTCCACTTCTTGAAAGTCGGACCTTGCCGTCCAAATGAATAGATCCCTTGGAACTGACAACGCCCGCACGCGCTGTGCTTTGGTCAATATGTTCGAGGTCGAATATTCCGCGTTCCGAGTTTACGTACCAAGGGTTCTTCCCCGGTTCATGGAATGTCAGCGACGGGCGTATCAATGTCGATTGACCTGTCGCGGTATCCTGACGAATCCCTACTGACGATATCGTGTATTGGTTAAGGCCAAACGAATTAAACTCGTTCATTCTTGCGTTTTGAACGTAAAGATATGGTCGTTCAGGTAATTCTCGAGATAAGGGGTTCTGGAATATTTTTTCGCTGTCCATTCCGTTAAAGGCAATAAACGCGGTGACTACCAGTCCGCCAATCGCGTACCAGCGGATCATTTGTTTGTGTCGGCCTGTAACGTAAGCAAAAGTTCGCACACTTCTCGTACGGCGCCCTCGCCACCTTTTGCCTTCGTAACGAGATCGGCGCTTTTCCGCACTTCGAAAAGCGCGTCGGCGACGGCGATCCCAAGACCGACGCTCTTAAACAATTCCACGTCGGGTAAATCATCTCCGACATGGGCCATATGTTGCGGTTCGATGCCGCTTCTTTGATGCAGTTCCGGGAGGACTTCTTTTTTCTCGGCAATGTTTTGAAAGAGGAAGCGAATACCTAATTCGTTGGCTCGTTTCTCGACAATATCCGATTCACGTCCAGAAACGATGGCAACTGAGATGCCCTTTTGCTGGATTTTTTTTAGTCCGAATCCGTCGTGTACGTTGAAAGCCTTTATCTCGATCCCTCCAGATCCATAGAAAAGTCGACCGTCGGTCAAGACGCCGTCGACATCGAGAATAAGCATTTCAGTGCTTGCCAGCTTCGAACGAAGATCTTGGTTCATGCGGATGCCTGAATATATAAGACAACGTTATAGCCTATCCAAATACATAGCATTAAAGCCCCTTCAAGACGCGAGATGGCTCCGCGCAACTGTGCAAATATGACAAGAATAAGGGTCAGCAAGGCCATCACGCCGTAATCTCGCCATATAACGATCGAATCAACTGCGACCGGGTGCATTAGCGCGGGTACGGCAAGCACGGCGAGAATATTTAGGATGTTTGATCCGATAACGTTGCCGATCGCTATTTCTGCGTGTCCTTTCACGGCGGCGGTAACGCTTGCCGCGAGTTCTGGCAAACTGGTTCCGATAGCGATGACAGTTAGACCGACGATGAGCTCGTCGACTCCCAACTGGTTTGCGATTTCGACAGCAGCTTTGGTCACAACTTGCGCTGAGATAAGTAGAAGCAACAATCCAAAAATGAGCCAAAGTACCCCTTTGTGCGTTGGCATAGTGGGTGTGTCAGAGAGGTCACCGCTCGCTCCGCCTTGAGATTGTGGGTTCGAACGTTGTTTGTTGAGCATTAGATAGAGAATTAGCCCCAGTCCAGCCAACAAGAACAGCCCATCCATAGCGCCTAGGAACAAGTTGACGAGACAAAAGAACGCCAGCAAAGTGGCACCGATAAGCCAACGTACCTCATTCTTGAGTATTTCCTGGGAAAAGGGGAGTTGAGCGGCTATCGCTGTTACACCAAGCACCAGGCCGATATTGGCAATGTTAGATCCAATGGCATTTCCAATTGCTAGTTTTGGCGCGGCTTCTAATGATGCGGAGACTGCGACCAGTATTTCGGGTGCCGACGTTCCGATCGACACAATTGTCAGTCCGATTATGAGGCTGGAAACTCCAAGGTTCGTTGCAGTCACTGCGGCCCCCGCAACGAAACGTTCAGCGCTCCACACGAGGAGTATTAAGCCGGCGGCAAGACTGACGATGGGTAGCAACAAAGTGTGAGTGAAGTACGCGGAAGTGTGGTTACAAGGTTCGCAATAATACTCTCACTATTAGTGCGCTGTTATAGTCCGCTCGTGCTGGCTCGACGTCAGTTGGTCGATCGCATAATTAGAGGCGTAGGGCGGTTATGGAGAGCGAACTCAGAAAGAGGCTTAAAACTGAATTCGTTGGCGCAGAGATTACCGTCAATTTGGATGGTAATCGTGCGGCCATTCAAATCGTTGCAAGTGTTTTTGAAGGCCTTAGTCGGTTGCAGCGTCAGCAACGAGTCTACGGCTGCATAGCGGATCTCATTGAGTCTGGAGCTTTGCATGCGGTTACAATCAAGACGCTCACCCCGAGTGAACTTTAGTCAATTGCCGTAACGAGAATTCAGTGGATAAATTGCTAATAAGGGGTGGAAACCCCTTGACGGGCACCGTCACTATTTCGGGCTCAAAGAATTCTGCCCTGCCGATCCTCGCGGCTTCAATTTTGTCGGAAGCGTCGCTGAGAATAGCAAACGTCCCTCATCTCAATGACGTGACGACCATGATCGAACTCCTTGGAACCATAGGACTTGACGTGACTGTCGAAGAAAACATGACGCTAGACGTTAGTACCAGGGATATCTTGAACCTGAGAGCCCCATACAATCTTGTCAAAACAATGCGCGCGTCCTTCCTAGTTCTAGGACCCTTATTGGCTTTGCACGGCCATGCCGAAGTCTCGTTGCCCGGAGGGTGCGCTATTGGCCCTAGGCCAGTCGATCAGCACCTAAAGGGATTATCTGCGTTGGGGGCTGACATTCGAGTAGAAGAGGGGTACGTCGTTGCAGACGCAAAGAGAGGATTGATCGGAACAACAATAGCCATGGACGTAGTAACGGTTGGTGGTACACAAAATTTGATGATGGCAGCAACTCTCGCTCGGGGCGAAACGACGATATATAACGCAGCATGCGAACCAGAGGTGACTGAACTTGCGGCGTGTCTAAAAGCGATGGGTGCACAAATTGAGGGTGCCGGTACGGATACGATAAGAATAGACGGAGTAAGTTCACTCCAAGGAGCGGAATTCCGGATCACTCCCGATCGAGTGGAAACGGCAACGTACATGATTGCGGCGGCTGCGACTCGCGGACAACTCTTGCTAAAGAATACGTGCCCTGACCAGATAAAAGCCGTAACGGCGAAACTTCAAGAAAGTGGCGTTTCGATTACATTGGGAGAGGATTGGATAAAGTTAGACGCTGGGGTTCACGATCTGACCGCTGTCGACATTTTTACCGAGCCCTATCCCGGTTTTCCTACGGATATGCAAGCGCAGTATGTCGCACTTAATGCCGTTAGTGAGGGCACAAGCCGTGTAACCGAGACAATATTTGAAAATCGTTTCATGCACGTTCATGAGTTGGTTAGGTTGGGTGCCGATATATCTTTTGAGGGCAATACCACAGCGATCGTAAAAGGGGTTCCACGACTAAAGGGAGCTCCCGTGATGGCAACTGATTTGCGGGCATCGTTCAGCTTGGTCATTGGCGGTATGGTCGCAGATGGTGAGACCCTGATCGACAGGATTTATCACATTGACAGAGGGTACGAGTGTATTGAAGAAAAATTACAGTCAGTGGGCGCCGATGTACATCGCCTTTCGTCGCGTTGAGATCGAGGTAAGTTGTTGGTCAATATAGTAAGAATCGACACCGCCGAAGCTGATTTCGAGAAGCGTATAGAAAGCCTTCTTGAATGGGAGGTACGAGCTGACCCGAAGGTTGAAACCCGCGTAAAAACGATCATCAAACGAGTCAGGTCTGAGGGCGATAGCGCTTTGGTTGTATTGACTGCCGAATACGATAATTTTTCGGTCTCTTCGATGGAAGAACTCACCATCTCCCCGGATCAATGTCGTGAAGCATACGAATCACTTATCTATTCTGACAAAAGAGCCCTCAATGAGGCTGCCGACCGAATAAGGCTGTTTCATGAAATGCAAACTGACGAATCCTTTGAAATCGAGGACGAACACGGAAATTTTCTTGGCTACCGCGTGACCCCGATACCACATGTTGGAGTCTACATACCGGGAGGACATGCGGCCTATCCTTCAACGGTCCTTATGACAACTATTCCGGCCCGCATTGCGGGGGTCCGTGAGATAACGGCGGTAGTACCCACACCTGAGGGAGAATGCAATCAGCATGTGCTTGCATCGATGCATTTGGCCGGCGTTGACCGTGTGTACGCTGTTGGTGGCGCACAAGCCATAGCGGCGCTCGCATACGGAACAGAAACTATAGAGGCAGTAGATAAGATTGTCGGACCAGGAGGGACGTACGTTACAGCAGCCAAACGATTGGTATACGGGCCAGTGGGAATTGACACTATCGCGGGTCCAACAGAGATTCTGATAGTTGCTGACGGATCTGTTCCAGCTCGTTGGACGGCCCTGGATTTGTGTGCTCAAGCAGAACACGACCCGACCGCTCAGGCAATTTTAGTTTGCCCCCACGAACCGCATATCGAGGCAGTACGCGGAGAGATTGAAACGTTAGTACCTAGTCTTGACCGCAGAGAAATAATTGAAAGATCGTTCGCGAGTCGCGGCGCATTCATAACCTGCCGAGACCTTGAAGAGGCAGTGATGCTCGTCAATAGGTTTGCCCCCGAACACTTACATCTTGCCGTTGACGAACCGGAAGTCTTATTGCCGCTGGTTCAGCACGCGGGTGCGATATTCATGGGTGGGTATAGCGCGGAGGTCTTTGGAGACTATGTGGCGGGGCCGAGTCATGTGCTGCCCACGTACGGTTCTGCGCGCTACGCTTCCGGACTGAGTGTTCGCGAATTTCAAAAGCGTAGTTCGATTATCCGGTGTTCTCCGGAGGGTGCTAACAAGATGGGTGGTATTGCGTCGGCACTTGCCAATGCCGAAGGTTTAACTGCTCACTCTGCGGCTGCTCTGGCTCGTGGCGAAGATCTCTGAACTAATGCCGAATAATTCGTTATCGACGGGGTTACCGTTGGTTCTCGTCAGTCTCTTGTTTGGTTCAGCAAGCGTTAAGCTCGAAGAATACCGACCATCCAGTTGCGCTTCGGATCCCTTTTTGTAACTTCGACTACTAACTGGGGATGTGGTGTCGCGCAAACTAGAAATGATGGGTCCGGAAATACGATATGAACGGAATATTAATGCCGGGTATGTTGATGATCTTGAACAACGAAAAATTGTCGAAATCTTAACGGAGCTACACCATGAGGTGTTGCGCCGTCATTCGTCGCATTCGCTCGTGTCCCGCATAAAACAAGGTTTAAGTTTCGGTTCACGAAAGTCGATCAAGGGTCTCTACCTATGGGGTGGGGTTGGCGGTGGTAAGACGTATTTGATGGACTTGTTTCACGAATCGCTGCCACCTGGCATTTCCATTCGGATGCATTTCCACCACTTCATGCGCCGAGTTCATGACGAATTAACTTTGTCGCAGGGTAAGGCGGATCCTATTAATCAGGTCGCGGCTCGGTTTGCCGGATCGACCCGCATAATTTGCTTTGACGAGTTTTTTGTTTCTGATATTGGTGATGCGATGATTCTTGGAGGTTTGTTAGACGGCTTATTTACGAAGGGTGTGACTCTTGTAGCCACCTCTAACGTTGCGCCGACGGATTTGTATGAGAATGGCCTGCAACGAAGTCGATTTCTACCGGCGATTGAACTAATTGATCGTTACATGGCTGTAGAACAACTCGATTCAGGGACAGACTATCGACTGAATTTCCTTCGAAAGCACGCGATATATCGAGTCGAGGGTACCGACAATCTATTCTCGAAATCCGAGTTTAGGACGTTGGCGGGAGGAGCTTGCGGGATGGGCGGCCACATAGAGGTTAATGGCCGTGATATTGCTGTTCGTTACAGCGCGGAGGGAGTCGTAGGTTTCGAGTTTTCGATCCTGTGTGGCGGACCTCGCAGTGCGAGTGATTATGTCGAAATTGCCTGTCTTTTTCATACAGTTGTGATTTGGGAGATTCATCAGTTAAACGAGGAACACAACGACGAAGCGCGTCGCTTCATAAGTTTGATTGACGAATTCTACGATCGAGGTGTGAAAGTCCTCTTTAATGCTTCGGTCGAGGTTACAAACTTATACGTTGGCTCGAGCCTCTCAAGTGAATTCGAACGCACACGGAGTCGCATCATCGAGATGCGTTCAGACGCATATCTGTCGCGACCGCATCGCGCTTAGAACTGCTGCGTGTGCCATCAGCCGGGTTGAGAGTTGTAAACGATTAGGGCCTGCACTAAGATTCGCGCTCCCTGTGCTCCGGGTCCCGAAATGAAGACGGTGAGTGTGCGTCAACAGGATGTTGCGCATGACTGGTATGTCATTGATGCTGCGGGTCAGACGCTTGGACGCTTGGCAAGTGAAATCGCGAAACGTTTGCGAGGCAAGCACAAATCTAATTACACGCCCCATGTCGATAACGGCGACTATATAGTCGTGGTGAACGCTGAGAAGGTCTTTGTGAGTGGAAGAAAGGAAACCAATAAAGTTTATTACAGGCATAGCGGATATCCCGGGGGAATAAAAAGTGCCTCAGTTAAAGAAATTCGAGAAACCAAACCCACTGAGCTTCTGGAGAGGGCGGTGAAGGGGATGCTTCCCAGGAATCCTTTGGGCCGATCCGTTTTCCGGAAACTAAAGGTATATGCGGGCGACACCCATCCGCACGGGGCACAACAACCAAAAGAAGTGGTACTAAGTTAATAATGGCCGATTCACATTACGGGACAGGACGCAGAAAAAGTTCTACCGCGCGAGTGTTTTTGAAGAGCGGAACGGGTCGAGTTTTAGTGAATAACCGAACACTCGACGAATATTTTGGGCGCGAAACCGCGCGCATGATCGTCCGGCAACCATTAGATGTTACGGAATCTGTGGATCAGTTTGACTTGCGTATAACGGTCGAGGGTGGAGGCGGTTCTGGACAAGCTGGAGCTATTCGGTTGGGAATAGCCAGAGCTTTGGTTGACTACGACGATGGATTACGGGCACCGCTCCGACGGGCGGGGTTGCTCACTCGTGATGCTCGAGAAGTTGAACGAAAGAAAGTTGGGCTTCGAAAGGCCCGAAAACGACCTCAATATTCGAAGCGCTAGGGATTTGGACTTCGCTATTAGCGTGGGGTTATCAATTAATTGTCGTTCATGCTGAAACGCGGCATGTTCTGGGGTTGAGGATGATATGAGCTTGTCCACAAAACGTGCGTCCATGATACTTTTTTCTGACCCGGAAAATCACTACAGCCACCGTGTACGGATGGTCTTGCGTGAAAAAGGCGTGACGGTCGAGATCATAGATGTTGACCCGTCGAACAAACCCGAAGACCTATTGGAAGTCAATCCATATGGAACGCTTCCAACGCTGTTGGATAGAGACTTGGTTCTATACCAAAGTACCGTAATTATGGAGTACTTGGATGAACGATTTCCGCATCCTCCATTGTTGCCCGTCTATCCCGTGGCCCGCGCTCAGTGTCGTTTATTGATGCATCGCATTGAAGTTGATTGGAGCGAGAAGGTTGATTTGCTTGTTCTGGGCAAAGGACGAGAGGTGGCCTTGGAGAAGGCTAGAAAAGAATTACGAGAAAGTCTTGTGGCAATAGCGCCGGTATTCGCTGATCGACCGTTCTTTATGAGTGAAGAGTTCACGTTGGTGGACTGTTTTGTCGCTCCTATTCTATGGCGGCTGAGCGTACTGGATTTGAATTTGACAAATCGCCAAATTAAGCCGATCGAAAGGTATATGAAAGAAGTTTTCGAGCGTGATGCGTTTCGAGAAAGCCTTACCGAATCCGAAGAGGAAATGCACGATTAGATGACTGCGAACCTAGGAAGGGCGTTTCCCCTGTCGACAGTCCAATCTTCCCGATGAATATTCAAGCTGATACTCATTCTAGACCCAGCAACAAGATATGACGCGTGTTGCGAGGTTAATATACATATTCAAGAACCTTGACAACTTTCTGAACGCCGAACACCGTTCGTATGGCCTCGACGGCGCGGTTTGCCTCATCCTCAGTTACCAGACCCATTAGGAAGATTACTCCGTTGCTGGTGACCACTTTGAATCGGTTCAAGTTCACATTTTGCGTCGCCAGCATTTTTGACCGCACTTTACCGGCGACTATGGCATCGCTAGCGCGGACTGTGAGACTTATCGGGCCACTTACAACAATTTCGTTATGAACGTGTCTCACAATCCGGATTCTGCGAACAGAAGACTCGACCATTGAAACCAGTGCCGAGTTATCTACTTGACCTGTCAAGAGAACTGTTTGGTTAAAGGCATGGACAGAAATGTTGCCCGTGCGCACCTTTGGTTCTAGTTTTCTGATTTGGCGATACGCGATTCTCTGGATAAATCCATCATCGATCAGTTTTCCGGGAGTGCGGGCCGTTGCAACGTTTTTGAAAGAGTGACACGAATTGAGGAGAACCAACGCAAGAATCAAGTTAACTGTTGTCGCCTTAACAAACATCGGATGCTTCATATGTCACTCGCTGCACAGACAGACGGGATTGTCGACCATATGCTTTGGGTCAATCGAAACCATTGTTTCTGACGTGCGCGATGACCTCCGGTATTGGTCTGGCTTCGAACTTATCCGCATGAACAGATTCTTTTCAAGTAATGAGCGTGTCAATCTGAGTTGCCAGTTGAAAGTGGGCGTGCGACTTGTGTGTTATTTGTGATCTGGCCCCAAGCGGGTACTCGGCGAATTGAATTGTCTCGACTCAATCGCAAATTTCCCGTTGTTGCAGGGATAGATACACCGCCCACAAGCCGCTCGAATTGATTTGCGAGACGATATGCGTCCAGTCCGAGTGCATAAAACGAAGGGTGCTTTTCGGCGTTAGGGAAAGCTATCTCCAGCTCGGATCTGAGCGAAGAGGGGAATAGGGTCAAAGGGATTGACACAAATTCCGTTCCGTTTTTCTGTTTCGTTGGAACATCCGAGCGTAAGGCGGTAGAGGTAACGAAAAGCGGTATGTCCGATCCAAAATGGAAGTCTAAAGCAGCAACCAACGAAGCGTATTCCGTGGAACCAACCAATCCAACGGCCACATGTATATCGTTCCTACGCCTCGGAACGAACCCGATTCCTCGTTTGAATAACCGTTGGATGTCACTTTCCCGCATAAGGCTCTCTTGTATCCCTAATGCACTGCCAACATCGTTTGTTACGTTCCTTAAGTCCGTTAACGTAGTCAAACTGATTATTTTGGCAGGTTTCGACAATGAGGCAGAAAGAGCCGCGAGAGCTCTATGAGACCATGGAGCTTCGTTTACGAAGACCATGATCCGGGTCAACCTCTCTTGCGTAATACGTCTAGCTATTTCTTCAACCTCGTCTTCAACGGCCAGGGAAAATTGAGGGATTTGGACATTCGACGTATTCGCTATAGGGGGTTGCTCTAGGTGGGTCGGACCTATGCGATTAAACACAATAGTCGGGACGGTTGTATCTAACGCGGCCATAGACCGAACATTGGCCTTCGATAAAGGCCCCAAAATGATTTGGGCGCCATCCGCTTCAGCTCGCAAGACCACGTCTTCTATGGTATTCGAAGAAGTGTCGTAAATCAGAATGTTCTGTTTTTGATTCGTCTCAATTTCGTCGGTGAGTTGCGCGGACCAGTAAGCCGTGATGAAACCATCCCTTATGGCTCTCGAGGCTTCGGCAAGCGGGCCGCTTTGAGGCAGGAGAAGCGCAATAGTCGTTGGCATGTTTCCCGGTAATGAAATTTCTAACGGCGGATGTTCGTGTGCGATGTGGCCAGGATTTTCCGCTCGCCAAATATCCCAGCCGCGCTGC
>JAKUTI010000036.1 GCA_022448765.1 Pseudomonadales bacterium | reverse complement strand
CCCAACGCGCGCCATGGGATTAACGTGGATCGAACTGCAATCTCATGCCGCTGGAATACGCCGTGTCTTTTCGGTTTTGGACTTACCCAGTGAAAAGGAAATGGGGAATGTGCAATTACCTAGCGTTGAACGCGGCGTTTCATTTGAAAGCGTGGGTTTAGTCTACCCTGACGGTAGACGCGCGCTTTCGGAGATTTCGTTTAAAGCGGATGTTGGACAGATCGTAGCTATTGTCGGTCCGACCGGCGCTGGGAAAACAACGCTTGCTAGTTTAATACCAAGATATCTTGTCGCGACGGAGGGGAGCGTATTGGTCGACGGGCACGACGTCCGCGACGTGTCCTTGGAGAGTCTCAGACGGCAGGTCACCTACGTTTTTCAGGAAACGAAACTGATGTCCGATTCGATTGCCGACAATATTCGCTTTGGTAATCCCGGGGCCGAATTTTCTGAGGTAGAACGGGTCGCCAGGATCGCAGGTGCACACGAGTTCATCGACCAACTGCCCGATGGCTACGATACGAAGCTCGGCACAACGTCTAGCAAGATATCGGTCGGTCAGAAACAACGTATCGCGATCGCGCGCGGCCTCTTGCGGGAATCGCGCATACTGATTCTGGATGAACCCACCTCTGCCCTTGATCCCGAAACTGAAAACTATCTTGTGGGAGCGCTTCATGAAGCGGCCCGTGACCAATTGGTGGTCGTCATTGCACACCGTTTATCGACCATCGCGCAGGCAGACAACATCGTTTTCCTAGAGGATGGTCGCTTTCTTGAATCGGGTAGTCACGCCGATTTGATGGCGATCGAGGATGGAAACTACCGGCGATTTGTCGATTTGCAGACTAGAGCCGTTAGAAGTGCGTGACTATCAAAAAGTGTTCGGTGCCCCGGGGGGATAATCATCGCTGCAACAATTAAAGTCACAGCAATCAAACGCTTTTGCTTCACGGACGACGAGAACCGTAAGTACTTCATCGTGAAGGTAGAAACCGACGGAGGTATTCACGGATTGGGCGAAGTGGGAATCCCTCATTGGGGAGGCGCGATAGATCAAGCGCTAGAACATCTCAGTGAGATCGTTATTGGTTCAGATGTGCTCGCCACAGAAAAACTTTGGCAGATTATGTTTCGGGCGGGATTTTTCCCCGCCGATAAGGTCTACTCGTGCGCCATCAGCGCGATCGACATTGCCCTGTGGGACATCAAGGGCAAGGTCTTTGGTGTCCCCGTATTTAAACTTTTGGGTGGACCCGTAAGAGACAAAGTTGCTTGCTACCCTCACGTCCAAGGAATCGGCACATCGGCGCTCATCGAAAATTGCCTTGCCGCTGTCGACAGCGGGTGGCAATTCCTTCGATGGCATCTACCCAGCGCGTTCGAGGCCGGTTTGAGCGACGATGCTCGGCTGATCGATCCGAGGCGAGCTATTGCAACGACGGTTGACCAAGTCGCCGCCGTCCGTGAAGCGGTAGGCGACGACGTCGGCATTTGTCTAGACGTCCATACCAGATTGGATACAGCTCATGCGATCGATCTTTGTACCCGCCTAACCCCTTATAAGCCGTTTTTTGTCGAAGATCCGATCCGTTCGGAAAACCGCCAGAGCTATCGAACGCTCGCGACACACGTATCGCTACCTCTCGCTGCCGGCGAGCAATGGTCGTCCAAGTGGGACTTTAGAGAAGTGATCGAAAACGAGCTCATTCGGTACGCCCGGATCGACCTATGTGTCGTTGGGGGCATCACCGAGGCACTAAAAATAACCGGTTGGTGTGAGACACACTATATAGACATTGTTCCTCACAACCCGCTGGGACCAGTCAGCGCCGCGGCAGGCATCGCATTGTGTATGGCTTCAACTAATGTCGGTGTACAAGAGATGCCGCGGGCACCAGGTTCGTATGCCCGAGATCTCTTTCCTGAACAAATCGAGTGGAAAGATGGCTACGCGTGGTGTGGCGATACACCCGGATTGGGAGTCGAGCTCAACGAGGACCTCGCTCACGCCAATAAAGCGCCTCTGAACAGTTGGCCACCCGTACTTAGCCGACCTGACGGCGCTTTAAACAACTGGTAAGACGAATATAAAACAGCCGGGGGCCTCTGGAGCCCACTGTTGCGCAAGGTTCGGAAGATGCTCGACCAATCTAGATCGGTGTGGCGACATTCCCGGTCTTCATCAACGTTGAATAACCCCTGAAGGAATTAAAGTCCGTTTACCGATAGCGGCTCGACCGGGTAGCTGAGCCATCGATCTATACGGTCAATTGAACAAGGGCGTGACCGACTTGAATTGGTCCACGCAGGGGGTGCGCAACCTGAAACACCCGTCGGGCATACGCCCGACGGGTCAGGTAGGTCAAAATATCAGAAGTTATAGCCGACGCTGAAGCCTATTGTGCGCGGCAAGATCACAGCGTAATACGCCACGAACTGATCGCGCCAGGAACCGCCGGCCGGTATCGCCGGCCAGCCAGGATAGCCTGGGGTTTGCCAGGTTACGGCACGCTTATCGAGCATATTCCGGACGAACACGCCGTACTCGAACTTACCACGGGTAAAGTTGACGTTGCCGTCTAGAACTCTGTAGGCCTCGCCCCCTTCTTGCGGTGACCAATGCCCGGAGCGTGAGGGTACGCTGCGGAACGTCGCGTTGACCTCGGCCAAGGTGTTGTTACCAACCTCAGTTCTCCAGTCAGCAAGTACCGACCACTGCCAGTCCTTGTTACTTGTGCCTGGCATGGACATTCCCACGTAATGCGGATTGTACGGGTGTGAGAGAACTTCGGACGTTCTGTAACTTGCGTTGAACGTGATATCCAGGTCCTCGTTCACCGCGTAGATGGTCAGCATCTCGAAACCCGTGATTTCCGATTCGCCGATGTTAGTCATCTCGCGCCCTGATCGGCCCGGCCTAAACTCAGGTTGCTGCATGTCGGACCAATCGATTCTGTAAAGGCTCGAGTTGAAGAGCAATCTTCCATCCTGCCACGTACTTCGCACACCAACTTCATAATTCCAAAGTGAGTCGGATTCGTAGTCACTTTCCATACTGACGCCGTTAACACTGAAGAAGTTCCGTCCACCCATGCGGTAGCCGGACGCCGCAAATGCGAACAACATGATGTCGTCACTGACGTCGTATTTAACGTCGAACCGATACGTGTTGACGTCGTCCCAATCGGAAGTACGGCTAAGTTGACCTTCCGTTTCACCCCAGCAACCCGCGTCACCGCCCTCGTAGAAGTTGCCGCGCAACGATGCCCTGCGGACCGCAGCGGTCACGCGTAACGGGTCAGACACGTTGAATGTCACTTCAGCGTAGATCGCCTTCTCGTCCGAGTTGTTGTACTGGAACTTTTGGTAGAACCAATCACCATTATTCCGAATGCGCATCGTACCATTATCGTCCCAATCACAGCCGCCCGGCCATTCAGCTATAGCGTTTAGAGCTTCATGGTCGTCAGATAGCCAATAAAAGCGACCGGCACGCTTTTGGTTGTTGTTTTCATAATAGATTCCGCCAAGCCAATTGACGCGATCTCCCGGGTCAACGTTAGAAACAGCTCGCACTTCCAACGTCTCGATCGCGCGGAAATTCGGCCCTTCCATACCGTGGAATGCGATAGGGTGTCCGGCAGCTGTAAGCCCACCGGCGTTAGCTCCTTCGCACCATCCGTCGGGATTGCATTCCCACATTACGTTACGAGCAAAGCGGGCGTGGTTGGACAGGTCCGCACCCGTCGCGCTCAAGGTGAAGGCGTCGAAATCGACCTCGAATGTCGTGCTACGGATTTTCTCCACACTGTCACCGGGCTCCAGAAACTGTCGCTTCGGATCCTCGGGGTTCATCGGAATCATGCCGGTCATATCCCAAACGCTGGGGGTTGAGGACGGCTCCCAGGTGGTTTGCGGTCGCCCAGTGTCACCTACTTCGGTCTTTTGGTTGAACACAGTCGCGTGCCAGCGGACTCTATCGCTAATGTCCCATTTAGCCCGCAAGCGAGCGCCCGAGGTTTCTTCCCAATTGGCATCCGGAATGTTGTGGTTTCCATCGACGTCGATGAAACCAGCATTGTCATGGCGATATCCGGCCACGCGAAGGGCGATCGTGTCAGTCACTGGGAGGTTGACGAAGCCTTCTAGTTGATTGGTCATATCGTCGCTGCTACCAAGCTTGTTAAAGCTTCCGTTGATGTTCGCTGCGAACGCGGACGTGTCCGGTTCGTTCGACACAAAACGCACAGCACCCGCCATAGCGCTTTTGCCGAATTGCGTACCCTGTGGGCCTTTGAACACTTCAAGGCGTGCCATATCGACCATTTTTAGCGGTGTCGCTCCGGGAAATAGCGCGATATCGTCAAGGTAGCTTGCGTTGGTTTGCTGACGCCAAACTTCTGCCCGGTGATAGCCGCGTCCGTTGGTGGAAATACCACGGATGATGACGATCGACTCGGTGGGAGTGGCCTCCGACAAGTCGATACCGGGGATCGCAGCGGCGATGTCGGTAAATTCGCGTATGCCGCGCTTGTCCAGCTGTTCGCCGGTGAACGCGCTGATGGCGAGACTGCTATCCTGCAGACTCACTTCGCGCTTCGATGCCGTGACAATGACCTCCTCGATGGGTCGGCTGTCTTCGGCTTCCTCTTCTGCAATCGCAGAAACGCCAAATCCGGCCACCAGTGAGATCAAAAATCCAGCCGTAGTACCTGCCGCAAAAAAACGACCTTTCGTTATCCCCAACATGTATCTCTCCCGTATATAGAATGTGCCGCACCGGAGTTGAGAACGTCACCCCTGCAGCCGAACGGCGCGGATTATAAAAGAAATGACCTACAGAACCCGCCCCAAAATGTATATGAATTAGTCATATCTATATATCTAATAAGAATTACAAAAAAGTAACTCTGGCACCCATATTCAATGCATCAACAAACAGCTATACGTCGGCGTACAGTTCGGTGCATTTCGTCAGGCACCAACGTTATGCGGGAAAAGAAAAGAGGTTGGGGTTATCGAAGATGAATTTTCTGAATCGGGTTCACAACCGTGTGAGCGATGTCTGTGAGCAGAAGGGAGAGGCTCCTTGGGTCGAGCGACTTGTGCTTACAGACGAGGTGGTTGCCACGCTGATATGTATGCCCCCCGGAAACTCAAGTCGTCGACACTATCATCCGGATAACGATGAGTTCTGGGTTGTTATGGGTGGCGAACTCGTTTGGGAGATCGAGGGCGAAGACCCGATACAAACCAAACAAGGCGATGTTATGCGAGTGCCTAAAGGGAAAGCTCACAACATAGTTACGGTAGGCCCTAATGATTCCCTTCGCCTCGGGATTGGGATACCGGATATACCCCACATAGATTCGACAACAGGCGAACTATTTAATTGACCACCCCCTTAGGTCTTAGGTATATAGCCCGGGATAGGCCTTAAAGCGGTTCATTCGCTCATCTTGAGCGGCGCAGTCGATGTTCGAACGTCTACGATGGATTGAAAAATGTTAAGCGATGCGCAGAAAGAAGAATTTATAGAGAAAGGATTCCTACACGTTCCTAGCGTCGTCCCCACGCACCTAACTCAGAGGGCGCGGCGAGTTATTAACGGCTCGATTGGAAAAGGCATTGACGCAGACAGTTTGGCTTCGTACACGAATCGTTCGTTTTTTCCCGAGTTGCGTGACGACCCTCGCCTGTTAAAGCTAGCAACTAATAAACCAACGTGGAGCCTCGTCACTTCGTTATTGGGTGCACGTAGGGTGATCAGGCCCAAGGGGGCGACACAGATTGCACTGCGATTCCCGGATCCGGAAGGCACGCCAGTCATGCGCCACGGTTGGCATATGGACGGCTATCCTAGCGCTACTAATGGCGTGCCAGACGATGGGGTTGTCCGCAATTTCAATCTTCTACTTGGCGTTATGTTAAGCGACGTATGCAGCCACGACAGTGGTAATTTGATGGTGTGGCCAGGCATGCACCATGGGCTGGAACAATACTATCGAAGCAATCCGGCCTTCCCTTGCCCAGATACTCTTCCCGCCGAACAGCTGGGGTTTACTCTGCCAACTCCTCATCAAGTCATGGGGAAATGTGGTGACGTCGTACTCGTTCACTACCAACTTGGCCATACGCATAGCCCCAATTTGTCCGGCGATATTCGTTATATGTGTTTTTTCCGTCTCTCCGTGCGGGGTTTGGCGGGACGACGAATTGAATCATTGCAAAATATCTGGCGCGATTACCACGGTTTACATGGAAGAACGCATTAGAACCATCCCTTCGTTTCCGGGATTGCACGGCCATCACCATCGGCATGCTTATCTAGAGTATTTCAAGGCCCTAATCGCTTACCCGTGATTTCCATCAGTTTTCGTTTTGCCGAGTTGTTGAGGAGCGACCCAAGAAGCTTCCACGGTGCCTAGGTATGGCTTCAGCCGGCATGAAGATCGTGCAACCTTTGCCCAACTTCTAAGCTCCCTTAGACCGCGGCCGTTCGCTAAAGAACCTTGAGCGCTAAACCAAGGCCGTTAGATCCCGACGTAAGAGAAGATACTTACAATTGCAAACATCTATTGAAGCGTCGCGCCCCCGAGATGCAGTCCATCGAGAGACTTACTGGTATCAAGCCGCAGCGTTTGGACCGCCCCGCCCTGGCTGTACCCCAGAACCAAACGCCGCGGCGAAGGGGTGATTGGGAAAAAGAATACAACGCGCTCCACGACACCAGGCGCTATTGAATACGGTAAGTCAGAGCGAAACTCTTGGATTCTTGCATCGACCTCGCGTCGGTGATGCCAACGGCTAATTACTATGGCGGGCCCCGCCACGATTAGCGCCGCACCCGCCGTGGTCACTGCCGCACCAAAACTGGTCGAAACTCCTAACCAAGAGGAAAACGCAGCTATGCCAACGCCCGCCGCCGCAAAGTACCCACCAACGACCGTTGTTCCGATGACTGTCGCCGCCATCACCGCCGTTCCAGTGCCCGCTTTCACTCGGACGTCAGCATCTTTGTATCGCTTCGCGACTTGTTTGCTGCCGGTACGCAGCGCCTGGCGTCCCAGTTCTGGATAGACCTTTGTCCCAGTCGAGTCCTCTAGAAAGGTCTCATCAAGGACGAGAGCCGCGTTCGACTGATTCTCAATGCGGAGGAGGTATTGATCCCAATCGGCGTTCTTGGACCATGTTCCTGGGCCGTTACGGACAATGACCCAATCCAGGGTCGCCGTCGTCGTCTGATCTCGAGCGACAGCTAACGGATTCCCTTCGGGAGGCAACGTCGGCTCATCGAGGACTTTGGTGCTCGCGCATCCAAACAGCAATAAAACCGGCCCCACCATCGTGGCCAGACGACAACCGTTCATTACTGAACCTGGTGCGTCAATCTAAACTGTTAGATGCCGAAGTGAGAGACGTAGCGACGCCGATGAAACGACTGGCCGCCGAAAGCGGCCTCCACCGCCCGGGCACGTTTCAAAAAGAATCCTGCATCGAATTCATCGGTCATACCGATCCCGCCGTGCATCTGAATCATGTCGTTGGACATGTCGTGGAGAAATTCTCCAACCTGACATTTAGCCAACGAACACAGAACCGGAACGTCTTCTCTGCCTGCGTCGATAGCCCGAAGCGCTGCTTCCACGCACGAGCGAGCAAATTCCATTTGCATGAAACGTTCGGCCGCTCGGTGGCCAAGGCTCTGGAACGAGCCGATGACCTGGCCGAACTGTTCCCGAGTCTTCAGGTATTCCAGGGTCCGGTCGAAAGCCTCAGCGCCGATACCTAGCATCTCCGCAGCTAGACCCGCTCGGGCGCGGTCAAGGATTCCTTCAAGAAGCGCAAAGCCTTGTCCGACTTCGCCGAGCACACAATCAACGGAGGCGCTCACCGAGTTGAACGCGACGTTGGCGTAGCCCCTGCTGTCCGCGGTCTTGAGCGGAGTCGCCTCAATCCCATCTGTGTCCGCCGGCAGCACGAACAAAGTAATGCCTGTGGTATCTCCCGGGCCGCCGGCGGTTCGTGCAGCGACAACGAATCCGTCCGCGCTCACACCCTCAAAGACGAGAACTTTCTGGCCGTTCAAGGTGTAACCGTCATCTGTTGCTTCCGCCGACAGCGCGGTCTGTATCGGACCATGATGCGGACCCTCGTCCACGGCCAGGGTCAGAATGCGTTTACCCGCCGCTATGTCAGGCAGCCAGCTCTTCTGCTGAGCATCCGAACCACCAAGCATGAGCGCGGATGCGCCGACCAGCCCGGACGCGAACAGGGGCGATGCCACCAGCTGCCGACCGGTCTCTTCAAGGACTACCCCGAACGTGGCGTAGTCCATACCCGAACCACCCAATTCCTCTGGGACAAGAATCCCGGCCCAGCCCATGGTGGAAATATCCGACCATGTGGCTTCATCGAAACGTTTCGGTGTGCCGCTGTCACGCATCTGACGGAATTTCTGCACAGGTGATTCGTCTCTGACCCAGGCCTGGGCCTGGTCCTTCAACATCGATTGCTCTTCAGTGAGTACAGCCATCTCTCAATACCCCTTCAAACCCAGTACGCGTTTCGCGACCAGGTTCAGGTTGACCTCGGTGGTACCGCCTTCGATGGAGTTCGCCTTCGACCGGAGCCAGGTACGGACATTTCGCAGTTCCGCTGGCGTGAACTCGCTCCCATCCCAGCCGAGACCCTGATTACCTAGCATTTCCACCACGAGTTCTTGGCGGTTCTGATTGTCCCGAGCCCAGGCGACTTTCAAGATACCGACAGCGGCCGACGGCCCGTGAACGGCCGCTTCCTCGCCAAACCTACGCCCAGTGAGCGCGTACGCGTGGGCAAACATTTTCTGACTAGCGATGCGCTCCCGAAGGGCGCCATCGGCCAGCTTACCGTCCTCTAGTCCGATGTAGTCCTTAGCCACTCGTTCCAGATCAAAGGAACCACCCATGACGTCGCCACCACCGCCACCGCTGCCGGCAATGCCCTGCCGTTCATGCAACAGCAAGCGTTTACCAATATTCCACCCGAGGTTCTTCTCCCCGATGAGGTTTTCCTTCGGAACAACCACGTCGGTAAAAAACACTTCATTGAACGGCGACTCGCCTGAAATCAAAGTGATCGGTTTTACTTCCACCCCGGGGGATTTCATGTCGAGGGTGAGGAAACTGATGCCCTCGTACTTGTTGTCCCGATCGGTCCGGAAGACGCCATACATCCAGTCGGCCTCCATCGCTCCGGAGGTCCATATTTTTGATCCGTTCAGGACAAAATGATCGCCCATGTCCTCGGCAAAACTCTGCAAGTTAGCCAGGTCCGATCCAGCTCCCGGTTCCGAATATCCCTGACACCAATGAATTTCGCCGCGGATGATGGGAGGCAGGTATCGTTTCTTCTGCTCATCGGTGCCAACGTCAAGGAGCGTTGGTCCCCACATCATGGTACCGAAACCGCCAATGGGACTGATCGCGCCAAGGGTCCGCATCTCCTGCTGGACGATCGAGGCTTGATCGGATGTCAACCCACCGCCGCCGTATTCAGCTGGCCAGGTCGGCGTCGACCAGCCTTTCTGACCGATGCGGTCCTGCCAGACTTTCCAGTCGCCCGTTAGTTTGGAGCCGAAGCCCGCAATTCCCGGAGGTCGCTTATGAGCTAATTTTTCGGGGAAGTTCTCTTTGAGCCATGAACGGGCCTCTTCCCGAAATGCGTCCACGTCTTGTGCTGGTTCCAACGTCCTTCCTCCAGGTAAATCGCCGGTCGAAGATAGCAGATCTCATGGATTCTGACTGCCACTCAAACAGCGGGGCAAGACCTTTGCTAAAGACCTGAAGCAAAGCGTCTACGGCGATAAGGGAGGAATCTAGTTCGCTGCCGCGCTCCGATTCCTTTTGTTGTGGCGATACCGCAACCCTTGTAAGGCCCGGCCCCAGCAAATAGTCGATTGGCTATGTCTTGAGCCGAGGGTCGTATCTTCAACGTCACTTCAATGCCACTGTCTTTGCCTCCCGGTGGGAGCGATAAGCGGCTTCCATTAGATCCGTCAACTGCAGAGCCTCGGTCATCCCAAAATCGACGGGTTCGCCACCACGCGCGGCCCGTACAAACTGACCAATGGGTGAAATCCCTGGCGCCGGAAGGTCCACGACCGGTTGCCACCCCGTCTCTTTCAGGTGTTGAGATCGGATCATTGCCTCGCCTGGCGAGAGCATCCGATAACCGCCGTCGGTGCCGTCGATTTCTACCGTGAAATGACCGCCATAACTCACAAACGACGTCTCGTTGATGGCTATTGCCCCATTCTCGTATTCGATCAGCGTGACAGTATTGTCTTCCACAGCGCGCTCTGTGACGTGATTGAAGATCGATGACACTCTCGCGGGTTTACCCAACAACCAACGCGTGAGGTACATGCCGTGCGCACCGAGATCCATCATCGCACCACCGCCGCACGCGATCGGGTCGTAAAAATGTTCAGGTAACCAACCTCTGGTCGCACCATCGTGACTGATGCGAACACGCATCGTGGTGATATTGCCGAACAGGCCCTCGTCCGCCGCCTGCTTCGCATACAGAATTTCCGGTAGGTTTCGTCGTGGATAGGAAATGCAGAAGGTCACTCCGCTATCGCCTACCGCCTTGGCTATCTCGTTCGCTTCAGATCGCGTCGTTGCAAGCACTTTCTCAGTAAAAATGTGTTTGCCCGCTTTTGCCGCTTTGACCATCACCTCGCGATGTAAATTGGTCGGTGTGACGACACCCACGGCGTCAATGGAATCGGAGGACAACAACTGATCCAAATCTTCGAACCAGTCCACCGAAAGCTCGTCGGCCCACGCCTTTCCGCGCAGCCGATCTTCATCCCATACCGCTTGAACCTGCGTGTCCGGATGGTTCGCAAACTCCTTCGCATACTCGTTGGCATGGACATGCCAACGACTTAGCATCGCAACTCTGAACATCTAACCTCCTATCAATCGTCAAGAATTCCCAAAGATCGACTATGTGGCGCGGCCTAATCCACTGCAGCCACGTTATCTTTACCTGCTTCTCAGTAAAGATGTTGAAACCGCGGTGGGTTGGGGACTACCGCACCAAGCTACGCCCACCTCAAAGCGGCGTCAAAGCCATCTTCACAATACACCAGCGTTCATACCTTACGGCGGGTCGGACACAAGTCCACACGCAATCGGGTCGGCCTCAAGGCCGTCACCAATTTCGTCCCGGGTCGGGACCAGATAGCCCACCCGCTCTGCATCGGTGCTATCCCACGGGTACTGGAATATTGTTCCTGGGTAGGTAAAGGGTGCGCCCGACTCGACATTCGCCGGACAGTGTTCGAGTTCGTATTCAACATCCGTTGTCCCGTACGTTAGGTAGCCCTCGTAATAATCGTCGGGCAAGGGATTCGGCTCGTCGACAACGTCGCCGATCACCGTCCCACAATTTGTCGGTTTCTCGTGCGAACGTTCATGCACGACGATGGGCACAAACCCTTTCTCAAGACCCGATGGCGGCGTTACCAACAGCGCCGAGTCGAACGCCACTTTGCTCCCGGGTAGCTTGTCCGAGCCTTGAGGTACATCAAACCACCGAGGCACTGAGGTCGTATCTGCTTGCTGCGCTTCGTGAAGTCGCTCAATCCGTGCTTGCATATAACAGCGGGCCTCGTCCCGATCCGCCGCTGGCATCGAAGCGAACACCTGATTGAGTTCCGGCTGATCAATGAATCGATACCACCGATAACCGAGCCAACGTCCATCTTGCGTACGCGTGCAATAGAGTTGCGGGTCAGCGGGCGCAGGTCCGGGTTTGTCAAAGCACGTTTGCTCGGAAGGTTGTGGTGGACCTAAGAAAAAGCCGTCGTTTCGGCGCGATTTCTTGAAACTTGACAGGTCAAGGGCTCCACGAATGTCGTCCGGGACGTCACTTGTCGCCATAATCGTCGTGGTCGCCGGCGTCTCGCCCACCTTCTCCAGTTTCAGATAACGTCTACCCTCACACCAAGCCTCGTCGGTGTCGCAATCGAGCTCATCCGGATCCAACTTCAGTACCGTGTGACAATTCGCGGCATCCGAATTCGCCTTGGCATCGGAGTCCAATACACTCGGACTGCTGACCCCAAACCCTCTCCACAGAGCTTCTTCGTCGGCGTAACGCGGATCTTCATTATGATCGATCTGAAGCGACATAAAGTCCGGCGTCGATGGGATGTTGCAGCGCCCACCCAATCCTAGACCAGCCTCGGTAGACGCCAAACGCACCGCCGAAGGCGTGCGCTCGACCGCCGTTCCCGAACCCGCCAACATCGGCTCAAGCGCGGTTGCAGCCCAATCCGTATCGTACTGAACATGTCCCGTAAATAACGTACTTTGATTAAGCAGTTGGCCATTCGTATCCAAATCCTTGGGGTACGCCCAGCGATTCGTTCGACGCCAGTCGACGCCGTCGCCGTCCGAAACCCGCACCGCGCCGATTGATCCTTCGTAACCCTGAGCAATGTAACCAATCATCGCTCGCGGATCGGACCAACTGACGCTTTTTGGATGCCAATTGACCCGTGAGTCCCAGAACCACGACGACATGTACATGACGGGGCCGGCGAAATTGGCGGTATCGAGGACGATGGTCCAATAGTTGGCGTCATCGTTGTCGGAGCGTTTACCGATGGGTGTACGCGTTAACATGTAGCCAAGAAACCCATTCACGTCGTCTCCATCGAAGCCCATAAAACTGTTGGGAACGAGCAAACGATTCGAGACACGGACGGCGCCTCCAAGAGTTTTGCACATCTGCGTGCGGTCGTTGAGAAACGTGCCACCAAATATCTCGTAGTTCATGTTGGTCGAGCCCGGCAACATCCACTTCACGTGTGATGTTTCAGTGGAATACATCCAATACCCCATCCCGCCCTCGATGGAGCCCCGCACTCCGCACTTGTCGGGCTCAGCGCAGCACCAGACCTGACACCCTTCGAGTTTCTGCCAATCGGTGTGACCACAATCCTTGAGCTCGCCTTCAAATTCTTCGTCCGATATTTCTTCACACGTAAATCCACCCGGATGCACGCCGCAGACGTCAAGCGCTTGGTAGGGGCGCGTGGGCTTAGTCCACTGACCCCAACCTAGTTCCGATACCGGTGTATCGCGGATGAAATCGAAGGCGCGGATGTAGTAGTGCCAACCGTAGAGGCCCGCTGGGTTTGTGTTTCCTGCTTCATCTTCTTCCTCAAAATTCTTGCCTTGGTAGTAGTCCCAAGCTGGGTTTTGAGGACCACCCGCCCCGCCGTGCAAGCGATCGTAGCCGTCCGGTTGTTGGTGCGTTTTCTCCTGACAGATCGAGGTATCACTCCATGCCCCAGCACTGCATCGTTCGACCAATAGGCCGGTGGCCTCGCCGTCATCATTCTTTACGCCACAGGCCTTGGTACCGGCGCGCAGGGCGCCGGTCTGGCAACCACCTTGACTCAAGGAGGGGACCAATGGAAACGCGTCATCCTGGTCCAACGTTCCGTCATTATCGTCATCGGTATCCGCGTTGTTGCCGATCCCATCGCCGTCGGTGTCGAGCCATTCCGACGCATCAAGCAGAAACGCATCGTCAAAATCCGAGTAACCGTCCGCATCAGTATCTAGGCGGGCCGTGACGAAGGCCGCGACGTCCGCTGAACTAGCTCGTTCAGCGTTCGCGCTCAACGCCCCGGCCGTTAACGTGTTGTCCCGAAAACCAAAGAGGTACCGCAAGAGCAGCAGGCCATCGGTAAGCGCGTCCGTACTGCCATCACCATCCACGTCCATTTCGGACTGGTTTGCTTCGAGGTAGCTGGTGATCTCGGCAGCCGAACTCCGCTCCGAAGCCGACGTGACCGCGCCTTCCGAGAGAGTCGCGCCCGAAAAGCCGAAGAGATGACGGAGGACCAGAAGACCGTCGACCAAGGCTTCAACCTTGCCGTCTTGATCCACATCGAACCGAAATTCGGACGCGTGCGAAGAACCGATCAACATTGCACCGAGGAGAATGTAGGTGCGTGTGAGAAAGATGATAGGTCGCATCTTGATTCCCAACCCTATTGCTAAAATAGATCGGTCAATTCGATCGTAACGTCAACCGGAACGCTATTTGGCGACGTTCAAACGTATCTTAGGAGTGCCCCTCAAGCCCGAGCAATTCCCGAATTTCCGGATCATCCTTAGCAAGTAATTCGCTCGTCAGACCATCAGCCGGAGGTTTGCCCCCGTGTGGGGACTCACGTAGCCACGCGGGTGTGTACGACAAAATGAGCATGCGTCGATTCCCAACCATTGTCGGTAACGCTCGATGCCAGAGGTTAGCGTGAATAATCACCATACTGCCGGCCGGAAGGCGCAGCGTCTTTTCGTCTGCCATGGGTTCATACTGGAGTTGCGGCGGTTCGCGGTCCAGCCAACGGTGCGAGCCCGGCACTACCGACAAGGCTCCAGCATCATCGTTCAGTTCATCAAGATAAATCAGGCAATCGATCGCATGGGGTTGCGAGAACCACGGCGGTAACGGGCTAGGAATGACCCGCAAATGTTGGTGCCACGGCGTTTCCTGAGTTTCTGCGCCAGCGAACGACACCCTGGCCGTCAGGCCGCGTAACCTCACCAGTGGACCCATCATCGCGCGCGCAATAGACAGTGCCGGAGCCCAGGTCAATAGGTCATGAAATGCCCGATCCTTATCCAACAAGTGGCGGAGTACGGTGCCGAATGTTCGCGTCGGGATCTCATCGGGTTGTTCAAACTCCGATCGATGTTGGTCCCACTCCAACACCATGAGACGATCAATCGCATCGCGTAACGATTGCAGCCAATCGTCGCCAATAGCTCCCTCACGAATCAAATACCCTTCGTGTTGAAGCGCTTCCAATTCATCCATGGTGGCGCAAACCTCAATATCACGGGTAAGGCCCGGTACTGAGGTGACACGGTTCTTGGACGTATCGCCCATATGTTTGTTGAGCACCTGGTACGAAATTCGGTGGGTGGCCATTGGCGCGACCATAACATTAAGGCTATTGCATGAGCATTCGAGATTTCGATCGCGTGAAGATGCGTCGGTATGGGACCAAACAGTCATGATTCTCCCGTTGCACGGCGGCCGAAGTCTTAACGGCCCTCACGGGCGACGCTCACTTCCCCCGCGGTATGACGCGTGCAACTGCACGATAGATAATCCACCTTCCAACACCAGGTAAACAAAGGGATAAGACACGATGGCACTATCGTTAGATCTGCAAGGAAAGCTAGCACTGGTAACTGGCGCGACGGGCGACCTTGGTCGGGTGATGGCCCGAACACTGGCCCGCGCCGGCGCAGATATCGTCGTTCATTACCATCAAAACGCGTCAAAAGCTGACGAATTGTGCGCCGAAATTAACGCGCTCGGGCGTCGCACAATGCCCATATCAGGCGACGTGGGCACCCGCGAAGACGTTTTTGCTATGCGCGACGCGATCCGAAGCACGTTGGGCAATCCGCAAATCATCGTCGCTAACGCTGTTTCGCAGATCTTCCCTTGGGAGACCGTACTCGACGAAGAACTGTCCGATTACGAGGACCAGTTCCGCTCCTGCATACTCCAGAACGTCTTACTCGCCAAAGCCTTTGTCCCGACCATGATCGAGAGTGCCTACGGCCGCTATGTAGGCATCAACACCGAATGTGCCATGCAATTGAAGCCCACCCAGTCGGCCTACGCTGCCGCGAAACGCGGCATGGACGGGGTTTTGAGAGTCTTGGCCAAGGAAGTCGGTGAACATCAAATTACCGTAAATCAAGTCGCACCGGGGTACACGATCAGCGACCGCGACCGAGAA
>JAKUTI010000357.1 GCA_022448765.1 Pseudomonadales bacterium | reverse complement strand
GATACACCCCTGCAGTCCCAACGCGACCTCCGTTTGCATGTCGACCAGTTTTTTTTGAATCAGTTGGTTGGCAGCAAGGGGTCGCCCAAATTGTTCCCGTTCAAGCGTATAGGTTCGGGCGGCATGCCAACAAAATTCGGCTGCGCCCATCGCGCCCCATGCGATGCCATAACGCGCACGATTGAGGCACCCGAACGGTCCACCGAGTCCTTTGGCATTGGGAAGCAGATTGTCTTCTGGAACGAGCACATCTTCCAAGACGATCTCGCCTGTTACGGAAGCTCGTAAACTCATTTTCCCTTGAATCTCCGGGGTGCTGAAACCGTCCATTTCACGTTCGACGACGAATCCTCGGATCACGCCTTCCAGTTTTGCCCAGACCACGGCGACGTCGGCTATAGGAGAATTCGTGATCCACATCTTAGCGCCGTTAAGCAAATAACCTCCGGAAACCTTCTCGGCTTTGGTGACCATACTCCCCGGATCGGATCCATGGTCGGGCTCGGTCAGGCCGAAGCATCCCACCCATTCGCCCGTCGCCAGCTTCGGTAGATAGCGTTCACGCTGGGATTCGGTGCCGTAGGCGTGAATGGGATGCATCACCAGCGACGACTGGACACTCATTGCGGAGCGGTAGCCTGAATCAACGCGCTCGACCTCACGCGCCATGATGCCGTACGACACGTAGCCCACATCGGCGCAACCGTATTTGGTTGGTAGCGTAGCGCCCAACATGCCGACTTCGCCCATCTCGTTCATGATCTCACGATCAAAATGTTCGTGGCGATTCGCCTCGAGGATGCGGCTCATCAGTCGTTCCTGCGCGAACTGACGAGCCGTATCCTGGACCATTCGCTCATCTTCAGTGAGTTGCTCTTCTAACAGTAAGGGATCATCCCAAACGAACGGACTGGTCGGCATGATGGTATCCGAAGTAGAAAGAGCCGAAGCCTATTCAACCCGCCGTCGGACCGCAACGGTACGAGTCATCACCAGTCAGGATCTCGCATGTTTCTTCGAGAGTTATCCGAAGGGCTTCAAAGCGTGGGGGCAATTTCCATTGCGTTGGCAAGATCTCGTGCGGCGGACTCAGCTGCGGCAGCGTAGTCATCGCCGCTAGACGCATACAGGACGCTGCGAGAAGCATTAATGACCAGACCCGCCCCTTTGTCATTTCGACCCACGTCAAGCACTGCCGCGAGATCACCGCCTTGGGTCCCGACCCCCGGCACGAGGAACGGCATGGAGGGAAGGTCTTGTCGTACCCTCCCAATCAATTCCGGAAACGTAGCGCCCAAAACGAGCATCAAATTTCCCGTGTCCTTTTCGGCGGCAAGTCGCGCGACCCGCAAATAAACGGGATCGTCGCTTGGGTATTCTTGCAACCAACCACCGTCGGGATTACTCGTGTGGCATAACACAACCACACCCCGACCCACGTGCTCCGTGAACGGGGCAATACTGTCCCAACCCAAATATGGATTGACCGTGACCGCGTCGGCGCCGTAGCGAATAAAAACTTC
>JAKUTI010000356.1 GCA_022448765.1 Pseudomonadales bacterium | reverse complement strand
GGACTGGCATGCCTTTCGCTCGCGATTTTTTCTTGGTTCGGGAGTGGCCTATACCCTGATTATGGGTGCTCAGGTTGGCGCTATCTCACACCTCATCAATCATCTGGAAAAAGTGGCTGGTTACGCAACGGCGACAGCGTCGGTCTCGGTACTCGCCGTGACGAGCATCGTGGGTAGACTGATGGGCGGATGGATTGTCACGAGGTTTCCGATACGGCTCTTCACGCTATTGAACATTATTGGACAGTGGATGGGACTGACCCTGCTTGCCTTTGCTAACGATCAAACGTCGGCGTTAGCCGGTACGATACTCTTTGGGTTCACCGTCGGAAATTTACTTATGCTGCAACCGTTGTTGCTGGTGAAGGTCTACGGAGTCTTTCGATACCCCAGAGTCTATTCCGCCGCGTACGCCATGGTGACCCTTGGCGTCGCGGGTGGACCGCTGGTGATGGGCCTTTTGTATCAATCATTTTCTTACACGACATCGTTTGCTGTCGCCGGAGTATGCTCAATCATTGCTCTCTTTGTTTTTTATGGTGCAGGCCCGGTAGTGGACGTGGAGCTTGAAGACGAGGCAATAAATCCGTGAAACCGCGAATGGGTCGTACCGTATGGTTTTGTGTTGCGGCCATGGGGTTCTGTGCCACTCCCCATCACGCCGCGTTGCCAAGCGCGATAGGACCGGACGAGCCGCTGCCGTCACTGGCACCGATGCTTGAAGCCAGTACTCTGGGCGTCGTGAACATTGCCACGTACGCGTCGGTGTCAGTAACTAACCCGCTTCTCCAAGATCCGTTTTTTCGTCGTTTTTTTAACGTACCCGAGCGCCGAGCTCGCCGATCACAAAGTGCGGGCTCGGGCGTTATAGTCGATGCAGGACGTGGGTACATCGTCACCAACAGCCACGTGGTTGATCGGGCGGACGAAATTAACGTGACGTTGGCCGATGGCAGGACGCTACCGGCAAAGCTTATCGGTGTTGACCCGCAAGTTGATCTTGCCGTCTTGCAGGTCACGGGTGGCGGATTAACGGCGCTTCCATTTGCCGATTCGAGTGCGGTACGGGTGGGAGATTTTGTGGTCGCCATCGGTAATCCGTTCGGACTCGAGCAAACTGTCACCTCGGGGATCATCAGCGCCCTTGGGCGTAGTGGGCTTGGTATTGAAGGGTACGAAGACTTTATACAGACAGACGCGTCCATTAATCCTGGCAATTCGGGCGGCGCACTGGTCGACCTAAATGGCGCCGTGGTTGGGATCAATACGGCAATCATCGCGCCGGGGGGTGGTAACGTCGGGATCGGGTTTGCGATACCGAGCAATATCGTTACGGTGATCATGCGCGAACTGATTGATCACGGAGAGGTGAGGCGGGGCCGGATAGGGTTAGACGTGGCGACCCTAAACCCTGATCTTGCCTCAGCTTTTGGAACTGAGCTCTCCGAAGGCGTCGTCGTAATGGATGTGGAACCCGGCAGCGTGGCCGATAGCGTCGGTCTTCGAACCGGCGACATCATTACGCATCTAG
>JAKUTI010000355.1 GCA_022448765.1 Pseudomonadales bacterium | reverse complement strand
ACAACTCCTCCAATCCTTCCAAAATGCCAAACTGCGTCAGATTCCCTTGGATGTCCCGCGAAATCGGGGACCACGATTGCGCCTCGGACCGACCCCGGATACGCCGTGTAATCTGGAACCCCCACCGGTGCGACTCACCCTCGGCACGGGCCGGATACCGCAAACTCTTGAACGGGATCGCCATCTCCGCCGTCCAGCCATCCTCCACCAGTTCCCCCGCCGTCTCAAACAGCGCGTTCCACGACGAATCCCCGCGAATACCGAACGTGCCAGACATACTCATGCCTGACCCACTATTTCGTTGCCAGTAACTCGCACCAAGGGAGCTCGTTACCATCGACATACTGTTTGAACCGCGACTTCTTCCTGTACCGTCTGCGTTCACTAACGAATCACCCTGGACACCGTATCCGTTGACCTCAAACTGATAGGCACGCTGCTGGTCTAAAAACGGATCGAATAACACCGCCATCTGATCATCGCCCAACGCTTCATCTCGGTCGGTACGATTAATCCGAATAATACTTGGGTCGGTGTAGTGGGCATAAAACGCGAAATACAGATTGTCCCGGTCATACGCCATCCACACTTCCGTCGCTTCCGTCCCCGGGGCACCCGCCACCGGCGCAATCTGCACAAAGTCGGTAATGTGCGTCGCCGACGCCCACACCGGATCATCCAACCGGCCATCAATCCGCGGAGGCTCGCTCGTCGGCTGAATTATCGTCGTTGGCACATCTCCAGCAGGACGCGCAGCCAATCCACCACGGGGCATCGGACGTTGCTGCGCGTTCGTGGGCAGTGTCCCTCCTCCTCTCGCATCAATCGCAGCGACCTGTCGGCTGGCATTTCGATTAACACCGGCGCTGATCACGTCGACCAAGATCGGAGCTATCTCATCTTGAAGTTCAAACAGTCTCCCGATGACCCCATCAATGTTCGCGCGTCGCGCAACAATCCCGGTTTCGACATGGACAAATCTGACGATGATGCGTACTTGATCGGTGACGCGCTGGTAGGACCCCATCACCAACCATGCAGCCCCCCGCGCACGGGCTTCAGTTAACGCTACGGTCTCGACACGGTCTTCCACCTGCTCGGACGTGTCTCGAAAGAGCAAACCTCGAAGATCGACTACGACAAGACCATTCGCTCGTACATCAGTAGCGACACTTTCAGCAAGGCCCTGGCCAAGCCAATCATCTTCAGCAATGCCGCTCCTGTTTTCAAACGGTCCAATCGCGACACGGGTTATGGTTTGAGCACCTGCAACAGCAACTGTGAACAGGCTCAGTGTGACGGCCACGGACACGCTGAAAACACGAAACAAAAACACTAGTCGATCCACGATGCGTCTATTCACTGCGTGTCACAAGCACCTGGCGGGAACAACGGGCCGTTAGTCGAAGTCTTATCCAGCAGCAATAGTCCGCATCGCACGGGCAACCAGATCAATCTGTCTAAGACCTCCGGGTATCGTACGCGCGCCACACCGACGCCGCACGCTTACCTGTAAGTTTAAGGATTCTTGCTCGAACCTA
>JAKUTI010000354.1 GCA_022448765.1 Pseudomonadales bacterium | reverse complement strand
TGGATCTTCTCGAACCACCAAATAGCCGCCCGGCCTCGTCCTTTGTAGCATGTTGTGGCTCCTGTTCCTGTCTTCGATCCGTGTTCGACGACTCGAATGTCGGATTCCCCGTCATGAGTAAGTATCGCCGATTTCGATAAACAATCCCTCTGCGGGTCTTGGTACCGCGCCTCTGCAGTGGGTAAGTGTTGACGGCTTTGTCGAGTGAATTGTCGGCACGCCCATAACGTTGAGACGTCGAACTCGCCCGAAACCGCGCTAAACTGACGGGGGATCGTTTAACGGAGAGATTGTGTCCATACCGCTCGATGGAATTCGCGTGCTTGATTTTTCCCGAATCATCGCCGGTCCCCTAGCTACTCAACATCTTGCAGACCTCGGCGCGGAAGTCATCAAGATTGAAAATCCGATTACCGGAGACGAGGTGCGCGGCTGGGACTCATCCGGACAGCCCGGCATTAGCTCTTTTTTCACCGCGTTTAACCGAAGTAAAAAAAGCGTCGCCATCGACCTAAAAACAAATCAGGGTCAAGCGCTCGTTCGTGAACTCGCTAAACATTGCGACGTTCTCGTCGAAAATTTTCGGCCAGGAGTTATGTCAAGGTTCAACCTTAACGAGTCGACCCTTCGGTCCGAAAACCCGGGGCTGATTTATGTCTCGATAAGCGCCTACGGAGCGTCAGGATCGATGTCAGACCGACCTGGGTTGGATCCGGTCCTGCAAGCTGAGTCGGGCATGATGGCCATGACAGGATTCGAGGACGCCCCCCCCTTACGCCATCCCCTGTCGATTATCGATACGCTGACGGCCGTTCAGGCACTCTCGGCAATATCTGTCGCACTATACGCTCGGGCATCGCACGGACGCGGCGATTTCCTTGACCTAGCCCTCTATGACACGGCCATCGGCGCATTGAACAATGCGGCACTCGGGTACCTGACGTCTGGTGATCTACCACCAAAAACGGGCAACAGCCATATGCAAGCAACGCCCGTCGATTTGTTTCAAACCAAGACCGAGCCAATTTACATGGCGGTCGGCAGCGACCGGTTATTCCTACGTTTTTGTGAAGACGTGATCGAACAGCCCGATCTTGCTAACGATGAACGTTTCAAGACCCCTGCCGATCGACGCTTGCACCGCAACGTACTAAAAGAAATCATTGAAACCGTGCTGAAAAATGAGCCCGCTGACTTCTGGTTGCGGCGCCTACGCCACCTCCCAGCCGGCAAAGTCCGCTCCCTCGACGAAGCGCTCAGGGCCGATGAGACCCGCGAACGAAACATGCTCTGGACCATCAACGACGGAGATCGTGTTCAGGAAGTTCTAGGCAGTCCCTTCAAGTTTGATTACCACGCGCTGTCGCAACCAAAGCCGCCACCTCAACTTGGTGCCGATACCCGTGCGGTTTTACAGGATCTTTTGCAACTTACAAGCGAGGACTTGGACGATCTTCATCATCGCCAAATCATCCGATAACAGCGAACACAGAGCGCTCGCCATACGGTCAAAGCACCGCGTTAACATATCGCGAACACCTTGAGGCTCAAAACACCCAGGTTTTA
>JAKUTI010000353.1 GCA_022448765.1 Pseudomonadales bacterium | reverse complement strand
CTCTCGATGCACTGTCGCCCATTGGCTCGTCGATCAACGCAACCGATTAGCTTTCGACTTTGAGCACTCCCTCCGATTTGCCAGGTGACTAGTTGAACCAACGTACTACTGATCCTGAGGCGTCCGAACACCAGGAACAGCCTTCTAGTGCAGGCGTTATCATTTTGGGCGGAGGGGTGGTGGGTTGCAGCATCGCCTACCATCTGGCGAAACGAGGAGCCGACGTTCTTCTTCTTGAGCGCGATCGGCTCACGAGTGGAACCACGTGGCATGCCGCCGGTCTGCTGTCAGAGTTCCGCGGCACTCGCGCGTTGACCGAATTGGCCCGGTACTCTCTATCGCTTTATGAAACACTCAGCGATGAGACCGGCCAAGCTACCGGTCTGAAACGCAACGGCAGCATCGCAATAGCTACATGCCAAGAACGGTGGGAAGAACTCCGGCGCAACGCCACAATCGCACGCGGAATGGACATCCGAGCAGACGAACTGACCGCAAACCAAGTCTCGACACTATGGCCGTTGGCGCAGGTCGACGACCTGACTGGTGCCATTCACTATCCCAACGACGGTCAGATCAATCCAGTCGATGTCACCATGGCTCTCGCCAGAGGGGCAAGGCTACTTGGTGCTCGCATCGTCGAGAGGGCACCAGTCATTGACGTCGTACAACGCGAGGGCCAAGTCCAGGGCGTGAAGACGTTGGACGGCTATATCGCTTCAGAATTGATCGTTAACTGTGCCGGCATGTGGGCACGTGAATTGGCCGAAGCCGCCGGCGTCAATGTTCCGTTACATGCCTGCGAACACTTTTATTGCCTGACCGAACCCATCGATGATCTATCCTCGGACCTGCCGATATTGCGAGATTTCGATGGGTGCGCCTACTACAAAGAGGACGCGGGAAAACTTCTTATCGGAGCATTCGAGCCCGTTGGTAAGCCTTGGGGGGCAGACGGAATACCGAACGACTTTTCCTTTGGCGAACTGCCGGAAGACATAGAACACGTAGCCCCTATTCTCGAGGGCGCAACCCAACGCGTACCGATCATTGGGCAAATCGGACTGTCGCGTTTTTTCAATGGGCCCGAAAGTTTCACGGCTGACAATCGCTACCTCATCGGCGAAGCTCCCGAACTCAAAGGCTATTTCGTAGCTGCCGGATTCAACTCCATTGGCATTCAATCAGCGGGCGGCGTTGGCAAGGTATTGGCGGAATGGATAGTGAAGGGCTACCCACCGCCAGATCTTTGGGACGTCAACATACAACGTGCTTTCCCTTTCCAAAATGATGCCAGTTATCTCCAGGACCGAGTCAGCGAAACACTGGGTATGCTCTATGGTATGCATTGGCCTTATCGGCAATACACGACAAGCCGAGACATACTTTGCAGTCCTCTTCATGACCGCCTCGTTACTGAGGGAGCCTGCTTTGGCGAAGTAGCCGGCTGGGAACGCGCGAATTGGTTTGCCGATCCGGAAACCCATCCCACATACGAATACAGTTACGGCCTACAAAATTGGCACAAAAACCAACAACACGAGCACGAGACGACGCGGGAGCGCGTGGC
>JAKUTI010000352.1 GCA_022448765.1 Pseudomonadales bacterium | reverse complement strand
TTCAACATCGATAGCATCGAAGATTTTCTGTTCCGCATCAGGACCCATACCCGAAGGCAGCGGAGATTGCACAAGTATGCCATCGACTAACGGATCGCCATTAAATCGTCCGACAATAGACATCGCCTCGTCAAGACTTGCGGTTTCCGGCAATCGCTCGAGCGTAGTTGTCATACCGAGTTCCTCACTCGTACGTACCTTGTTTCGGACGTACAGCGCAGACCCCGGGTCGTCCCCTGCTAGCAAAATACCGAGCTTTGGTGTTCTACCAAACCCAACAAAAAATGCCTCGATGCGCGCACGCAGTCCTTCTCTAATATCGGCTGCTACCGCCGTTCCATCAAGTACGCGCGCAATGTTATCGTCTTCACTCACGGTTCCCTCTCGAATTGAAAGTTATTACTCGGATTTCGAGTTTACCTTGTGTTTCGATAGAATGCCCGCCGACCGATCAACGATCACGGACACATGACTATGGTTCATTCGCGCGGCACTTGGGGCTCTCGTTCCGGATTCATCCTGGCCGCGGCTGGTTCCGCCGTCGGCCTCGGAAACATCTGGGGGTTCCCGACTCAAGTCGGGCAAGGCGGTGGTGCCGCGTTCGTCCTCGTCTACCTTATCTGCGTACTACTGATCTGCGCACCGATCATGGTCGCTGAAATTGCACTTGGGCGCCATACTCGCCTCAGCCCGTCCGGTGCATTTGAAAGCCTCGCCCCGAAAACTCGGTGGTGGTTCGTCGGCGCACTGGGCGTCGCGACCGGCGCGGGAATACTTTCGTTCTATTCCGTGATAGCTGGCTGGACAGTGGCATACGTTTGGTTCACGGCCACGTCAGCCGTTTCCGGGTCAGTCGACTCCATTGATCAATTTTTCGTCTCCTTCACGAGCAATGGCGCTCTGAATCTCGCGCTAACATTTAGCGTACTCGGCATCACTGCCGTAATCCTACTAGGTGGTGTACGAGCGGGTATTGAGCGAGCTACGAAGGCTCTTATGCCCGCACTCATTATGTTGCTCCTCGTTTTGGCGGTGCGTGCGACAACGCTTCCCGGCGCTGACGTCGGCCTTACGTATTACATGCAGCCAGATCTCTCTCGGCTGTTCGACGTCGGAGTGTTTAATGCAGCGCTTGGTCAAGCTTTCTTTTCTCTAAGTCTCGGAATGGGTGCCATGATTACGTATGGCAGTTACCTCGGTCGTCGGGAAGCCATCGGTGGCTCAACCATCTGGATTGTCATCCTTGATACGTCCATCGCTTTACTAGCGGGGTTCATCATCTTTCCCGCCGGATTCTCCATTGAAGGCTTTGACCCCACGACGAGTGGCCCTGGCCTGATCTTTACGGTGCTCCCGCGTCTATTTTCGTCACTACCTGGTGGCGATCTGTTCGGCGCGGCGTTTTTTCTTCTATTGAGCTTGGCCGCAATAACCTCGACGATCTCTCTGCTAGAAGTTCCCGTGTCGCATTGCGTCGACGCTCACCATTGGTCTCGACCGAAATCGGTCCTCATCGTGACTGGCAGCGTCTTCTTACTAGCAATCCCATCGTCACTTGGCAACGGTGCTGT
>JAKUTI010000351.1 GCA_022448765.1 Pseudomonadales bacterium | reverse complement strand
GACACGAAATATGGCGCGATTTTCGTTGCTGATTAGTACTGATTGGTTAGTTTCAAACGCGACCCCTTCATTTTGCTTGATAAAATTAGGGTCGAGATCCAATACGCGTGCGTCAGATTGCAGCCATTTGTCTCCGTGTGTTGGCCGATCAAATACCCACAAACGGCCGTACGTCAAAATTGCCAAGTGATCTGAATCGGGGGAAATGTCAGCCGCAGTGACTGATGTAACAGTGCTGTGATGGTCCACCAGCGTTAACACGTTGTCTTGGTCGGTATGGCGGGTATCGAGTCGGTAGAGTTTGGTGCCAGGCTCCCACGTTATAGGCTTCCCGGCTTCCCTGTGCTTGGTCAGGAAATAGAGCTTCCCACCGAACGTAAAGACGGCCTCGCAATCGAAGTGCCATTGTGCCGCTGGGTATCGGAATTGATCCGGATAACGGATGGGTAAGAATTTGGCCGCACGGGTTTTATGAACGTTGTATGGGTTAGGTTCGTTTACGACGTAGACCCCGAGGTCCCGTCTCGCGTTCAAGTTGTTGCCCACGTCGGCGACAAAAAGGACGCCGTTGTCGATCGCGATGTCCTCCCAATCTTGATGCCAAGCGTTATCGATGGAATAACCTTCCCAGGCGTCCGTAGATCGATTAGGAAACAAGTTGGTTATCAGACGCGGCAGTACGACGCTGCCGTCGGCTTTGATGGCAAAGATCCGCGAATTGTCACCCGAGTCGTTGTGCACCCAATAGATATCCTCATACGTTGACGCGACGATGCCGCTCATTTCGCCGAGTTGAGGGTGAGTGACTTCGGCGATTTGTTCGATACCGTCCGCGAACATCGGGAAGACCAAAACGACCAAGGGGGTCTTGAGCAAGTGTTTCATCGAATGGCGGCTATCAGATCGGTTCCGTTGAGCTCGATATCTTATTCAGTCACGAAGGATGAGTTTGTTGCTAGTCAAAAAGGCAGGTTGCCCGAACTTCGATACTTTTACGAGCGGGATTTCCGGCAGGTAGATTGGGGTCCTGAAAGGCAGAGTGGGGTGTCCAAAAAGGCTCACCCGAAGCGGCCCGCTTGCTGTCATAAGTTCGTAGCATTAACAGTCGTCGTTCGTCATTTCTGGAAAAGCAAACCATCGGTGTCGATCAATGGAATCGGGTGCCTTGACGCCGAATGTATCAAACCCGAAATCGCCATCCGCGTAACTCGCCACATGGAAATCCTGAAGTTCTGCACGGGAAACGGATTCGGCGTCACAAATTGCCAACGGCGTGTCCATTTGGGGTTCCCCGACATTGCGCCAGAACTGCAGGATTAGAATGCGTGCCGAGCTGCGGACCGCATGGGGTGCGAGCTTAGCTCGCTTCAACGCGTTTCGTGGACCGTCTTCATCGCTTTCGTAGTGGGCGTGAATTGCCTTTCCATACGTTTCAGTGAAATCCGAGTGAACAAACTGAATAGGGGTATAGTCGGGATGCATGAGCGCTTGCTCGGGGTTTCGGGCGATGTGGCCTTCCATTAAGGCGAGCGAGCAGCCGGACAGAGCCTTTGCCAACGCCGTCATTTCATCGCAGTAGACGTTGGCGTTTGAGAACGAAGACGC
>JAKUTI010000350.1 GCA_022448765.1 Pseudomonadales bacterium | reverse complement strand
AAGTGCCCGGTGTTTCAGTTCGACACGAACCGTTTCGCGTTCGTCGATCGCTGCATACGCACGTTGTAAGCCATCTTCGGTCGAGACGTCAAAGTAGTCCCCGCCATATTCTCGAATACTGTCAATTAACGATGGACCTGCGGCATCGTCCTCAGTTGCCCGGACATTTTCCGTGTTGATGTAGATGATGTAGGGGACAATATTTCGTGCATTGAGTGCCGACAGTTCGGCTACCGGGATTTCGTCGACGTCTGCGTCGGTGATAATTAGAACAGCGCGGTGATCTGTTGCTCCCCTATTAAGGACTGTCGCATCCCGATCGAAATGTTTCACCACCGATTGCAACGCAAGTTGGATATTGGTCGTTCCCTCTGATTCGATGAGGCGCACTTTATCTTCGGGCACGAAATATTTATCGCGTTGCGCGCCAGGTTCAGATGCCAGAATCTTTACCGTTACGTACGGGGCTTCCATTACCTGAAAGAAATAGAGTTCGTCGTCAATGACGAAGTCGTCAACCATGTACGGATACGACGAAAAGAGCCAGAGCGAGACGCGATCATTTTTCTCGCGCCGCATTTCAAGGAATTCAAGATGGGCGTCTCGCGCAACTTCTGCACGTGAGAGCTCACTGTTTGCGAACTCCCAGGCCATTGACAGTGATGTATCGACGAGATCGATACGGACACGGGAATCCACGTTTCCTGCGATCTCTTCTGTGGACGTTACGAACGGGTCTGAAAGTGCGACCAAAATAACTATTAAGGCCAGGGCGAGAACAAATTTCGGGACGTTATAGGCGAGCCCTATCAGGAACCCGCGTTGATGTCGACGGGCGACCTCATGTCCTGAGTGCTGTCGTGAATGACGACGGCGGAGCAAGAGAAGGCGAGCGAACGTAACGCATAACGCCGCAATGACAATAAAGCTGAAAAGGACAGCGGTACTGGTATCTCCATATCGGACTTGCGCGAAATCGGTGTTAACTAATTCCTGTAAACCCGTCCGAACAAATAGATCTAGTGCCGACCAATCGAACAACATCGCTGTATCATACAGACCGATGGCAGCAGGGTGGTTTGCGACTGGTTCGATACTTTGCGGGCTCGGGGTCATTCTTGGCGCGTTTGGTGCACATGGGTTGCGGGAGCGATTGACCCCAGAAATGCTCGTGGTGTTTGAAACTGGAGTCCGATATCACTTGATCCATGGACTGGGTCTATTAGCTATTGCGTGGGCGGCATCCCGTTGGCCAGATACGTACGTCAATATTGCTGGGTATCTTTTTGTGGCGGGGATCCTTATTTTTTCAGGCAGTTTGTATGTGCTCGCGATTACTGGTATTCGCTGGCTTGGGGCTATTACGCCGATCGGGGGCGTTTGTTTGATTATTGGTTGGGGATTATTGGCCGTTGGAGTACTCAGGGCATCGTAGCGGACTGTTTGAGAAGATGTTTTTGGCTCGATCAGGCGAGCGCTTCAACAAAAACAGCTGCCAGGTCATCGGCTGGTCTTCGATTCCAAGTTTCGTTTACGGCGATTAAGAATTGCCCTGTATTACTTGGTCTGCCAACGCTGACACCAGCGCGGTTCAGTCTGGTGCGGAATCGT
>JAKUTI010000035.1 GCA_022448765.1 Pseudomonadales bacterium | reverse complement strand
GAAATAGTCATCGGCGTTGGTAAACGAATGCTGGGCTATTCCTTGGTGGGCGTGCTGCAGATCGCTGGAATTAGCGTGTTCGTGGTTGCGCTTATTTTCTTCGCCCTGACCATGCGCGACGTGTCTGTCCCTAACCCTCCTGCGGTCGAATCCGGTGACGAGGGTGTTCTACCTATCGTCGGCGTTTTAACGCCTGCATCGATGGCAAGAGACGTTGTCGTTGAAGCGACCGGAACGATCAATGTGCGGAATTACATCGAGCTGGTACCCGAGGTTTCAGGTCGAATCGTGGATTTATCGAGGGCCCTTCGAGCCGGAGGATCTTTCGCGGCAGGAGAAGTTCTAATCGGAATTGACGATCGTGATTTCCGTCTCGCGCTGGATCAGGCGAATGCGGAAGTGGCCGGGGCCACCGCGAATTTGCTTTTGCAACAAACAGAAGGCGGAGTTGCGACCAGCAACTACGCGCTTTTGCATCCTGGGGAGCCGGTCCCAGCGCTGGTTGCCAAGGAGCCCCAAATAGGTCAAGCGCGAGCTCAGCTGCTGTCTGCGGAGGCAAGGGCATCGGCCGCACAATTGGACCTTTCTCGAACCCGAATGTCGCTGCCATTTGCCGGCAAAGTAACTGCCAGCACGGCGGAACTAGGACAAATGTTGTCGCGAGGGCAGTCGTTTGGCCGCGTGTTTGCAGTTGACTCCCTCGAGGTTACGGTGCCGATAGGCCAAGAGGAACTCCAAAGTCTTCTCCCGGTAGAGGGCCGCACAGCATTTGTTTACGTAGGAAGAGGGGCGATGCCGGATCCAATCAGCTACGAGGCAACGGTCGTGCGGGTTGCGGCCGAATTGGATGAACGGACCAGGTTCTCGAAACTTTACTTACGGCTAAATGGTAATCCCAACGTATCGCCGGGGACATTTATTGACGTCAAAGTGGTTGGTCCGACCGTCGCCAAGTCGCTTCAAATTCCTGAAAGTGCTGAACAGGGTGGCGGCGCGGTATGGATCGTCCGGAACAATAAGTTGGCCAGTGTTTCGCCGCAGATTCGGAGTCGTTCCGCTAACGGCATCCTTGTTGATGCGTTCGACTACGGCCAAGGCATCGTGGTGGGCGTTGTTCCGTCCGCATACATGGGGATGCGCGTACGAGCGGTAAGGCGCGACTCGACCAATGAGTGAGACCCAAGCAAGCGATTCGAAAGGGGTGATCGGTAAGTCTGGTGGAGATCGCTTATTGGCAGCTCTTGCAGGCAATTCGGTGGCCGCTAATCTCACGATGCTGGTGATGCTTATTGGTGGTTTTTTCGCCTGGAAAAATCTGACCACGCAAGTTTTTCCTACGTTGGATCTCGGGATCGCTAGTATTTCCGTGCCCTATCCAGGCGCTACACCAAGTGAAGTAGAAGAAGGCATCACGCGGCGGTTGGAAGAAGCCATTCTCGGCATTGATGGCGTTGACCGGGTGCGTTCTACGGCGTTGGAAAACTATGGCGTGGTATCGGCCGAGCTGAAAGATCGCGTCGACCTCGTCAAAGTGCGTAACGACATCGAGACAGCGGTTGATCGTTTGGCCGATTTCCCTCCTTTGGATGCAGAAAATCCTGACGTAGTGATCGCCGAAACCGTCAGCGACGTGATGGCCTTGGTGGTTTCGTCCGAGGGCGGCGAGATGGAATTGAGGAAGGGTGCTGAACTGCTAGAGCAGGCTCTACTGGCTTTACCCAGCATTTCGTTGGTGTCGATGGATGGTGCCCGTGACTACGAAATCGCCATTGAGGTTAGCGAAGAAGCGTTGCGGCGTTATGACCTGTCCATGAGCCAAGTAGCGGCGGCAGTGAAGGTGTCGTCGTTGAACTTATCGGCGGGTGAGCTGCGTACTGAAGCTGGTGACCTGCTTTTGCGCACGAACGAGAAACGTTTGTCGGGAAGAGAGTTTAACGACATCGTGTTACGGGCGTCCCCCGATGGAAGCATCTTGCGACTTCGAGACGTTGCGAGAGTCCGCGACGGTTTCGCGGATTTCGATCTGATCAATCAATACCAGGGACGACAGAGTGTCGTGGTGAAAGTCCAAAAGTCGGAAACGGAGGATGCCATTGGTATTGCGGCCGATATTCGGTCGATGCTTCAAACGTTTGAACCACCGGCCGGCATCGATGTCGCCGTACTGTCGGATCAGACGGTGCTTATCGAGTCGCGGATCAGCCTTTTGGTGAAAAACGGTTTACTCGGCTTCGTGTTGGTATTTCTTTTTTTGGTCTTGATGTTGGACCTCCGGCTCGCCATATGGGTCGCTATGGGCGTGCCAATTTCCTTCTTGGGAGCGTTTCTTTTTTTCGACGCATTCGATGTCAACATCAACATGATCTCCCTTTTTGGCCTGATCATTGTAATAGGCGTCGTTGTCGATGATGCGGTGGTTGTTGGAGAAAACATTGCGGCGGAGCGTGAATCGGGCCATGTCGGCACGCTTGCCGCGGTGAACGGTGTTAAGGGGGTGTTTGCCCCGGTTTTCGTCGGTGTCCTCACAACGATGGTAGCGTTTGGCGCGCTCGCACTCGTATCAGGCACATTTGGGCAGATCATGCAGGATGCTTCGATTGTGGTGGTGGTGGTGTTGACGATGTCGCTAGTCGAAGCGTTTTTTATACTGCCCGCGCACTTGGCCCATCCGGGAAGCTGGAGTCGTTATCCCTTGGATATGGTTCAGCAACGAGTCGGTACTTGGGTCATGCGTTTTCGTGACGAATGGCTAGTACCCAAGATTGCTCACGCCGTCCATCGTCGCTGGCTGACCATGCTGGGCTGGTTCGGACTTTTGTTGGTGGCGGTAACCCTTGTCGCATCCGGTGCCGTTAAATTTGTCTTTTTCCCTGCGCTTGAGTCGGATCGTATTAGTGCTCAACTGACGTTCCCGATCGGGACACCGTTTGAGATCACGCGCTCCGCTTCCGAAGCCATCGCTGCGGCTGCTAACGAGGTTAATGCCCAGAGTGGTAGCACGGCGTTTGAATCGACATTGGTAACGATTGGAGGGCGCATTAGCTTGGGAACGGGAGGACCTGGCGGCGCCTCTGGATCGACCTTTGCAAGTCACATCGCGTCGGTGCAAATTCAACTCAACCCGGATTCGATTCGCAAACAGTCGGCAGCGGAACTGGAGCGCTTATGGCGGGCGGAAGTTGGGGTCATTCCCGGGGCTGAAAGTCTGACGTTCCAGAGTGACTTTATCGGCGGCGGATCGTCGGTGGATTACGAGCTATCACACCAGGACGATGTGATGCTAATGCGTGCGATTGACGTGTTTAAGGAGGAAATCGGCACCATTGAGGGCATGACCGAATTGCAGGATTCTGCAAATCCCGGGAAGCGGCAGTACGACATCGAGTTGACGCGCGCGGGTGAAGCGGCAGGATTGTCGCCCGCCGACATCGCTAGGCAGCTCCGGCAGCATTTTTTTGGTGAGGAGGTCCATCGAATTCAGCGGGGTAGGCAGGAACTCAAAGTGATGGTCCGCTATCCCCGAGACCAACGAAACAGTACCCGTGACTTAATGAATGTGCGAATTCGTCTCGCGGACGGAACGGAAGCGCCGCTCTCAACCATGGCTCGAACCATCGAGTCACGCAGTTATTCTGAAATTAATCGGGTCGACGGTCGTCGGATTGTGTCGGTTTCAGGGAAGGTGGACTCGGATGTCACGACGCCGACGGATGCTACGTCAATGATCGACAACGCTGTGATTCCAGCACTCGTTCGAGAATTTCCCGGGCTGCAAGTGGACAAGGCGGGCTTTTCACGTGAGCAAACCGAGGATTTGGCATCGATACTCAGTGCCTTCGTTTTCGCCTTACTCATTATGTACGCGCTATTAGCTGCGGAGTTAAAAAGCTATGTTCAACCGCTCATCATTGCCGCGGGCATTCCGGCGGGTGTGGCAGGTGCGATCATCGGGCATTTGCTACTTGGCTACGACATCTCGTTTATATCGATTTTCGGAATGGTTGCACTCACGGGCGTCGTCGTGAACGACTCTCTGGTGATGATCGATCGGTACAACAATATTCGGCGGACGACGAGCCTTTCCGTCACGGACGCGATTGTCTTAGCTTCGCAACGACGGTTTCGCGCGATATTCTTGACCACGGCGACGACGTCTCTCGGACTAGCCCCGATGCTTTTGGAACGAAGCATTAGTGCACAGTTCCTGATTCCAATGGCGGTCAGTCTGGCGATTGGTATTCTGTTTGCGAGTGTGATTATTCTTTTTGTTGTTCCCGCACTCGTCGCCATTGTCGAAGAAGACCTGTCCCCGTTTTTCTTGCGGCGTTTGAAAGGACCACAGGATTCACGTAATTCAGAACAGCAAGCGTCGGCGCCTGTCCCTTGACCGTATGTTTAAACCGGGTTCTGCAGTAGCTGGAATCTAGTTGCCCGTGAACGACGGGTTGGTATTCTCTAGGTAGGCTTGCACCGCGATTTGGCGATCTTCGGTGTTAGCCGAAAGGATATTTTGATCGACGTCCATGTGCATGACGGCTGTGTCGAGGGATGAGACGATCGCGTTCACGCTCCGTTTGATCATTTGTGCGGGGATCGGCGCGAGAGCAGCGTAACGCGTCGCCCAAGCGAGGGCCTCTTTCAACAGCGATTCTCGGCTGACGAGAGCGTCGAGAATGCCCCAATCGTGAAGCGTCGATGCATCGACGCGTTCTCCGCCGACGACCAGTCGTTTTGCGCGCGCCGGTCCGGCAAGGTGAGTAATCAGAGGAAGGCTTTTCCACATCAGATTCACGCCGATTAAAATTTCCGGGTATTGCATGAAGCAGTCGCTTGCACCAATACGAAAGTCCATGGCCGTTGCTAGGCATGCCCCTCCTCCCATCGCGGCGCCGTTCCACGCAGCGATGGTGATTTGATCCATGTTGTAGATCGCCTCAATCGCTCGCTCTCCTAATCGTGCACGACGACGACGCAATACGAGTCCAGCACCCGTAGTCAATGGATCCGGATCTGGCGATAAATCCGCCCCGGAGGAGAAGTGCTTGCCCTTTCCGGTGAAAACGACGGCTCGCGTGTCGGGATCTTCGCGAAACGACAACGCGGCATTCTCGATATCTAGCAAATGGGCGTGATCGAGCGCGTTGGCTTTATCAGGTCGATCGAACGTGACCGTGGCAACCGAGCCATTTTTTTCCACGGTTAAGTTTTCGTAGGTCGTCATACCACTTTCCTTGGATGCATGCCTTCATGGTAGCGCATGTGCTCAACGGACCGAGGTACTGCACGGACAGACGTCTCGACCATGACACGATGCCAGGTGAGAAAAAATAGGGATACGCAAATAGTCAAATAACGTTGCTGTCGCTCGGCGCGCAGTTGAAAATGCGAGTTCTGCAGTAAAGATTCGGGGATGGTATGGAACGCGATAACCCGACCTCACACACCTACTTTTCTCAACGGCTCCGATTACATTACCTCGATTGGGGGAATGAGTCGGCCGAGAGCATGCTCTTAGTGCATGGGATTCACGACCATTGTCATACTTGGGATTGGGTCGCACAAATCTTCCGGGATCGATACCACATTGTGGCTCCGGACTTCCGGGGTCATGGCGATTCCGAGTGGAGTAAGGGCAGCCCGTACACCCATCTCGAGTACGTTTACGATGTGGCACAACTTGTTAGGCAGCAGGAGCTAGCGCCCACGACTGTGGTCGCTCACTCATTGGGGGGAACCATTGCAGCCATGTACGCTGGGATATTCCCGGAGTTGGTGAAGCGACTTGTTATAGTTGAAGGAGTGGGGCTGTACCCGGGCCGGTATTCAGGGGAACCGGCCGCGCGACTCCGGCAATGGGTTGACGCGAATTATTCGCTCGCAGGAAGAGTTCCACGACGGTATGAGTCGTTGGAAGAAGCTTTTCAGCGTATGCAGGAAACGAATCCGCATCTATCACCGCAACAGGCTCGGCATCTGACAGTGCATGGAAGCAATCAGAACGAGGATGGGACGTACACTTGGAAATTCGATAATTACACGCGCGCTCACACGCCGTACGACATTCCGAGTGGGGACGTCATCGACCTCTGGAAACGAATACGTTGTCCCGTGCTCATAATTAATTCGACGCAAGGCTACCCGCATCGCATTGGTCAAGCTGGCACGCTGGAACATTTTGCCGATGTTCAACTTATCGAAATCGACGATGCTGGACATTGGACGCATCATGACCAACTCGACGAATTTGTTGGTCTGGTCGCAGATTTTTTGGGAGATGAATGAATTGAATTTCCTTTGGAACAATGGCTGAGAACGACGCCGGTACTTCAACTCTCGCGGGCGTCCGGGTTGTGGACGTGGGGGACCGGATAGCGACAGCTTGGTGTTCACGCCTGCTCGCTGACTACGGGGCAGACGTTTACGTAGTGGAGTCTGACGAAGGGCATTTGGCCCGACGGTTGCCGCCGTTTGACACAAGTGGCGGCAGTCTTACGGCTGGTTACGTACTTGCCAACAAAAAGTCGGTTGGCCCCGAAGCTGCCAAACGGCTTATCGGATCAGCCGACGTAATCGTCACCGGTCTGGGCGATGGCGAGAGCTTACTCAAACAAAATCCGGACGCCGTCGTTTGTGCGATCACGCCGTACGGACAGACTGGGGATCTCAAGAACTTCCTTGGTAATGATCTAACTGCCTACGCACGATCTGGGTGGGCCTATTGCAATGGTCTTCTCGGAAGGCCACCGCTAAAGGGTAGCGGTTACCAGGCAAGCTACCAGGCCGGAACGTTGGCGTTTGGCGCTATTTTGTCTGCCCTGATCGAGCAACTTGCCACCCCTATGCCGGGTCAACTGATCGACATTTCCGAGTGGGAAACCTTAGTTTCGACGTCGTCTCCAGCACCATTGCGCTACCAATACTCCGACTTCAAGTGGCAACGAAGAAGCGCGCCAGTGAACATGAACGAAGGGCCCGTGCCGGTGAAGGATGGCTATTTTGCTTTGCCTTTATCCCGGCCAGTCTTCTGGGTGAAGGCGATGCGCCTGCTAGGCCTTCCCGACCTAGCCGATGACGAGGATCTTCAGCAACCAGGCATTCGGCCTAAGCACGCGGCACGTTTTGCGACACGGGTGGCCGAGGCGATGTCGAATTGGACACGCATGGATCTATTTGCTGCACTCGGATCGGAGCGAGTTATCGCGGGGCCGGTGCTGAGCATGGGTGAAATGGCCGATAACCCGCAATTCTTAGCTCGCGGATTTTTTCGATCGCCATCCGGATCAAACGTGCGGTTCCCTGGACCTTTTGCCAAGACCACGAAGTCCCTCTGGGAATTGAAACACGCGATGCGGAAACCTCAATCGAGCGACGCTGTGCCCGCACGGCGCGAGCCGATGGCGGTTCACCCCTTGCGGTCGGGAGGCCATGGCAAGGGTCCTTTGTCGGGGTTTCGCGGACTGGTTTTGACCCAGGCATGGGCAGGAACCTATGCGACGCAAATGTTGGCCTTACTCGGCGCCGACGTTGTCCAAGTCGAAGTAAGGAATCGTCTAGATAGTTGGCGTGGTTCGTACCAAAATCCGATTCCTCGTAATTTGGCCGATAACGAGGCGGCTCGGCATGCATGGAATTGCAGTCCGCTATACAACTCGGTCAATTTAAACAAGCGCTGTGTGACCATCGATTTGTCGACGTCGGCGGGTAAAGATTTATTTTTGGACTTGTGTCCGCACTTTGACTTTGTTGCCGAGAATTTTTCGCCGCGGGTAATGAACAAACTTGGGCTGGGGTATGACACGTTAAGGACGATCAACCCCGAGATTGTTTTTGCGAGCCTCTCCGCCTATGGCGCGACGGGACCATGGGCTAACGTGCCGGGGATTGGTGGAACGATTGAACCGTCATCAGGGATGTCGTCGCTCTTGGGGTATGAGGGGGAGCAACCGCAGAACTCTGGACAAATGTACCCTGACCCGGTGGCAGGGCTCTGCGGATTTGCTGCAATCGCGCTGGCGTTGTTGCATCGCGACCGCACGGGAGAAGGACAATACGTTGATCTATCGATGCAAGAAGCGAACTTTTCGTTTATTGGTGACGCTTGGCTTGAATACGAAATCAATGGTGACGTGCGTGGACCGCAGGGCAATCGGCACCCGCTATACGCGCCTCACGCAATATATCCAAGTTTGGGAGATGATCAATGGATCGCCATAGCGGCCGAAACTGAGCTGCATTGGCAACTGATTTGTGAGGTTCTTGAAATCGACGGACGAGAATGGTCTTCCAACAAGGAACGCAAGAAGAACGAGGATACGGTCGATGCCCTTATATCGGCGGCAACGATCACGCGTGAACGACACGTTCTTGCCAACGAGCTTTGTCGCCTTGGTGTTCCGGCAGCCCCGGTACTAGATCCCGCGGACATTGCGGTAAATGCGGAGTTACGCGAACGAGGCCACATGGAGCGAGTTGACCACCCGGAAACTGGCCCGATGTGGCAGTCGGGATTGCCAATACTGTTCAGTCGAACTAAGGGTGGGATAACAAGACCAGCGCCGTTGCAAGGGCAGCACTCGTTTGAAGTGTTTGAAGAATTTATAGGGATGTCTCGGGCACGATACGAAGAGCTGGTGAAGCAAGGAATCACGGGCAAGGGAGAGATAACCGGATGAGTTTTCAGGATATCGAATACGAGGTGATCAACCGCGTTGCACGAATTACTACCGCACGCCCCAAGTATCGCAACGCCCAGAGTCGACGCTTGCTTGAGGAGCTCGACCAAGCATTTACAACCGCGTCCAACGATCGAGATGTTCACGTCATCGCGTTATTCGGGCAAGGCGAACATTTTTCCGGCGGACACGATCTGGGCACACCGGAAGAACGCGAAGACATGCAGAGACGTCCGATACAGGAGGGTATACGCGGCAAGTTCGATCACTCTCGCGAACAGTTTGTTGAGAAGTCGATGCGTTGGCGGAATGTCCCGAAACCCACAATCGCGGGGGTTCAGGGCTATTGCATTTTTGGCGGTTGGATTGTTGCGAGCGCGATGGACATCGTCTACGCCGGCGAGAGCGCGATGTTTTTGGGTTCAAATTTCCAGTTTTTCACGGTTCCTTGGGATATCCATCCCCGAAAAGCCAAGGAAATTCTTTACGAGAGCCGTTTTATCGATGCAGCGGAGGCCCTCGAACTCAATCTCGTCAACCGCGTCGTACCGGATTCGGAACTTCAGGCTTCGGTACTCGAGTACGCAGAACGCGTCGCCACGAATGATCCGTTTCAACTGCGCATGATCAAAATGGCGGTTAACCAAATGCAGGATACCCAGGGGTTCCAAGCGCACATGAACGCGGCTCATCTAATGCATATGGTTTCGGCTCAGGGGGAACGAGCCCCCGACTACGAGGTGAAAGTGCCCGAAGGGAAGCGGCGCCCGATGGTCGAAAGAGCATTCGAGAACTATGAACGCCAGAAGAAACGTTAGCGGTTCGACGCGAAGGGATTTGTCCGAGTGCGAATGCGCGGAGGTTCTTTCCCGGCCAGTTTCCGCAACGATTGCTTTCCTCGATGGCGAAGGATTTCCTAGGATGGTCCCTTGTTGGTTTCTCTGGGCCGACGGGGCTTTTCATACCACCAGCGATCCAGACAAGTTCCACGTCAAATGCCTGGCCGCTAACTCGCGTGGATCGTTTTGCGTCGAGACGGAGCAGGTAAGGTCTGCAAGCCGCTCTAATCAACAAGTCAAGGGAACGGGACATTTTGAAATCGTTCGCGACGGGATTACTGAAATAGCGACGGCGCTTTGGACGAAATACTTGGGGGTAACGAAGGCAGCAGGATTGTCCGAATCGGGACGAGTCGTATTAAGGTTACGCCCCGACTCGATCTCCGCTCATGGCAGCAGTCTGGTAATCAACCGGTCGTGAAGCGTGCACCCCACATCATCATCTTCAATCCTGATACTTGGCGAGGGGATGCGTTAGGCCACATGGGCCATCCGGCCGTCAAAACGCCCAATCTAGATGCTCTGATTGAAACGGATGCGGTTTCTTTTCAAAACGCGTTTAGCCAAGCAACCGTTTGTACACCCAGTCGCTGTTCCTTCATGACGGGTTGGTACCCGCATGTGCGAGGCCATCGCACGATGCATCACATGCTGAATCCGGACGGTGGCGAACCGAACCTCTTGTCGGTACTGCGCGATAACGACTATTTCGTGTGGTGGGGTGGAAAGAACGATTTGGTGCCGGGTCAACTGGGTTACGAGAAACACTGCGACGTCCACTTCAGGCCGAATCGCTCGGATTACGAACGCTGGGGGTATGAACCGCGGGAGGGTTCCCATGGGGGCGATCTCGCGTGGCGGGGCAAGCAGGGGAGCGACACGTTCTACAGTTTTTTCAAGGGTAAATTGGAGCTCGCAGGGCACGATATATATTTCGACGGTGACTGGGCCATGCTCTATGGCGCGATGGATTTCGTACGTGTATATGACGGCGATCAACCCCTGTGTCTGTTCTTACCGCTCGGGTATCCCCACCCTCCGTATTGCGTCGAGGAGCCGTGGTTTTCGATGATCGATCGTGACAACGTTCCGCCGCGACACCAATACCAACGATGGGATGACAAGCCCTCCATGCTAACGGGCATTCGAGACGGGCAGAGCCTAGTCGGCTGGTCAGAAGATCGTTGGACTGAATTGCGCGCGACATACTTTGGCATGTGTTCACGGGTGGATCATCAGTTAGGACTTCTCATCGAAAGTCTGCGTGAAGCGAACCTGTATGACGACAGTGCAATGTTCGTGTTTTCGGATCATGGTGACTTTACGGGCGACTACGGGTTGGTCGAAAAGACACAGAACACGTTCCAAGATTGCCTGAGCCGAGTACCTTTCATTTTCAAACCGCCTACCGCCATGGACGTTGTGCCTGGGGTTCGAACCCAACTGATTGAATTGATCGACTTTCCCGCGACCGCATACGAATGTGCGGGGATAGAGCCGCCATATTGGCACTTTGGCAAGAGTCTTCTGAGTCTTTTGGTTGATGCCGACGCCCCCCATCGCGATGCAGTCTTTTGCGAAGGAGGTCGGTTGAGACAAGAGACACATGCCAGCGAGCGTGAGAGTGCCCGAGGGATGGGCGGTCTAGGTCTATATTCACCTAAGATCGAACAGCAACTTCGTGAGGACGATGTTTTCCCGCACACAAAAGCCACGATGTGTCGAGATGGCCAGTATAAATACGTGCGCAGGGCATACGAGACCGATGAGTTCTATGATCTAGGATCGGATCCTGGTGAAACCGACAACCTGATTAATGACCCGAGTAAGGCTCGTTCTATTGATCGGATGAGGGAACGTATGCTCGCTTGGTACATGGAAACGTGCGATGTGGTTCCGTTAGCAGCAGATCAACGAAATTTCTCGCGGTAACACAAGGCGTAGGTGGGCTCATGCGGCAGTGATTTGTTCCCCTACGTACTGGACAACCGCGTCCATGCGACCTCGATAGACGATTCGCTCGTGCTTTCTTTCAAGTTGATAGTCGTACATCGGGTCGTAATAACCCGTCAACAATAACTCGATCCATCGGAAGTGCGATTCTTGGTTCCCGCTATCGAACCCGTGTTCCATGAGGTTTAGGAGTTCGCGGTATCGCGTGCCCCCTAGACGCTTGCGTATTCGCCACAGCGCGTTGATGAATGATGCTCGAATGCCGGGGACGACGTATTCGTCGTAGATATTAGCGATACGCGCTTCGAGTGACAGTTCGAGAATGACCAACGGGGCGTTTTGTATGCTCTGGAAGAAGCTCTCGGGTAACGCAAGCCGGCCGATGGTTCGGCTTTCGTCCTCAACCACGACCGGGCGGTCGTGATCTATTGAAAGAAGATCGGCGGCGAGGGCGTTTTCGAATGAGATAGGTGGGGGTTGCAGAGCGATGTCACCACCGAATGCTGAGCCTCGATGGGAAGCCAAACGCTCCAGATCAATAGCATTTGTTAATTGTTGGAGCGCTCGAGTTTTACCGCTCCCGGTTCGCCCGCCCAGCACCAGCCAACGGTAATCCGTCGACTCCTCTATCCGTCGGAGACAATAACTTCGTAGGGCTTTGGAGCCGCCCTTCACGATGGGAATTATTGAACCAGTTTCAGCCAACCACTGGTAAGCGGTACGGGAGCGAAGACCTCCTCGCCAGCAGCAAAATGCCGCATCTTCATGAGAGTCGACGAATGACGCCCAATCGCTCACCCTTTTAGAGCGAATACTCTCTGTGACCAGTTTTTGCCCGAGTTCGATTGCTTTCCGCTGCCCGTGGTTCTTGTAACACACGCCGACTTGCCGGCGTTCGTCATTATTCAAAATGGGGAGATTGATGGCCGAGGGAATGGATCCTTTGCCGTACTCCTCGGGCGCTCGTACGTCGATCACAGGACGTTGATTCTTGAGGATACCTTGATAGTCGTCTACGACTTCAATTGCCAAGGTTTTTTCTCAACCGAACACAATTAAGGGATGGGGTCGATGACGGGGCGACCTGCTTTAAACGTATCCAAATGTTCTAAGAGAACGTCGATAACGGCGTGTTGTTCCTGACGCCGTGCTTGCTCCACCGCCTCGGTCTGCAGATCGACGGCGGTATCAAAGTCGCCACTTGCCGCGTGAGCCGCGGCCCAAGTATCCAAATAAGCTGGCGTCTGACGTGCCTTTAGGTCGCTCTCCATGATGCCGGTCATGATTTCAAGGGCGTACCGGGGTTTCCTTAATCGGTCGAGGTTGGTCACGGCAAGTGTCCATGCCACCTCGTTAACGATACTGGCATCTTTAGGCGCACTGGCGATGGCTTTGCGGAACCACCGAAATGCTCGACGGAAGCTTCTGTTGACGTGCACACCGCGGGCGTAGAGGTTCCCGATGACCAGCATCGCGTCTGGGTTGTCTTGACTCGCGACTTCTCGGAGCCAATCGTACGCTCGTCGCTCGAATGGTCTGTCAACGTCTGGATGCATGAGAAAACGCGCGTATTGGAGCTTGGCGAAGTCATTACCAAGTTCCGCTGCTTGCACAAAGTAACCGGCGGTTTTCCCGAGATCCCGTTCGATCTGTCTGCCGTCAAAATAGAGCTGCCCGAGGTAAATTAGGGCTTGGGTATTCTCAAGGGCTGACGCCTGCTCCATTAGTTCGATACCCGTTTGCAGTTTATTGGGTCCTAATTGATCGCGAAGATAGAGAACGGCCAACATGTACATGGCTTCGTCCGACCCTACAGTGATGGCGCGCCGGTAGTTTTCGACCGCACGAGCGACCGCTTCCTCTCGCGCTTGCTCGTCGGTCTGACGCCGGGCTTTGGTCCACCAAACCCTCGCAAGATTGAGGTTTGCGAGGACATTTCCGGAACGGATCGACGCGGAAAGCCAGTTGATGGACTCGTCTAACCGGTCCTCCGACGCAAGATACGTGCCGATAAAGGCTTGCGCAGCTGAATCGTTACGTTGTGCGAGGAAACCGATTAGCGCGCCGGGCGTAAATTCATCGCTTTGAGACGCCTCACGGATTTGTTGCGCTACGAATGAGTAGGCGTCGCCGAGGTTGAAAAATACGTTCACAAGCGGACCGGTCGGTGGTTTTGAGGCGATGACCATCATGAATGGCCGGTCTTTGTCGCTTTGGTAAATGGACCCGACTGGGCTGCGGCCCAACGCAATTAAGTAGGATCGTGCTTCCGGACCTGACAAAACGCGATAGGGTTGTTTGCGGCTTCCGTCGCCGTCAGTCCCGATTGCTGTGACGATGCGCTTCGCCCAGTCGCGATGCAATTCGGCGGTTTCGTCTTCGACACGCTCATAAAAAGACGCGAGGGCAAGGTGTCCAGCGAGACTACCGTAATAAATATCGAGGATTGCGGTACCGATTGCCCCCAGTTTTAACGGTTCATCAATCAAAAGCTGGAGCGCTTGACGTTCTAGGGGTGCGATTTGTTGAAGGCGTTGAGGCAAGTCGGGGGTTTCCAAAAACGCACGCCTCATCTCCTGGACGGAAACATCCTCCCCACTCTGTACCGATTCGATGAGGTCTAAGTAGTTTGCGGTTTGGGGTGAAGTCGTTGCGCATCCTGAGATGGCGAGCAGGCAACAGAAAACCGTCGTCACGGCTAGGTTTTGCATCGAGGCAGTGTATCGTATTCGTGCGAACGGGTGAGGCAGGCTGTTATGATCGGAAACGAGAATTGAGGGGAACCGCGGATGACACTGGAATACAAGCTCCGGCTACCACTAGAGAGCGAAGCGCTGCCAGGACGAGCCGAGGCTGTACCCGTCCCGCCAAGCCACTTTGTTCATGGAAGACCGCTTGAGCCTCCGTTTCCACAGCAGATGGAGCTGCTCGTGGTGGGCATGGGATGTTTTTGGGGTGCGGAGAGACTGTTTTGGCAAATCGATGGGGTGTATACAACCGCGGTGGGGTATGCGGGTGGGCACACGCAAAATCCGACGTACGAAGAGGTTTGTTCTGGCCTCACCGGACATACCGAAGTGGTTCTCGCGGTTTATGATCCCACGGTGGTGACGTATTCGGCTCTGTTGAAGGTTTTTTGGGAAGGACATGATCCCACTCAGGGAATGCGTCAAGGCAACGATCTAGGGACACAGTATCGCTCCGCGCTTTACTTCCATGATGACGAACAGGTGGACGTTGCTAGTTGTTCGCGCGACGAATACCAACGTCGATTGCACGGTGCGGGGTTCGGGGATATATCGACAGAAATCTTGAAAGCGCCACGATTCTTCTATGCCGAGCATTACCATCAGCAATACCTCGCGAAAGTTCCTGGGGGCTACTGTGGTTTGGGGGGCACGGGTGTCACGTGTGGGGTCGAGCCGTTGGTTAGGGCCTGAGGCGAAAGCCGGCCTCCTTATTGTCCTTCGTCCGATTCGGCGACAAACGATAAAACCCCCCGGTTGCTACCGGGGAGTTGGTACACGTCGAGTGAGCCGTTCAGTATTTGGAGCACGGCCAGACCACCGTGAACACGCGGCGGCCGACGGTTCGAATTTGCCCAACACTAGAACTCTGGCGTCTATCCGTTAACCCCGTTTACACTGACAAACTTTGTTTGATAAAGGTTGTAACGGGGCTAGTCAAACGTGTTTCGGTCGACGACTTGCGATGTGTAATTCTTGGAGTTACGAACAACTCGATAAATGGGGTGCTTGTGAGAGCGGGATGGTGAGATGACGTATCCCCTCGATGGAGTGCGAGTCCTCGATCTTTCCAGGGTGCTTGCGGGTCCCTTTGCCGGTCGGATGTTGTCAGATCTCGGTGCAGACGTGGTCAAGTTGGAACCGCCACAACAGGACCTCACGCGTCTTTGGGGAGCAGTGATAGGCGAGGTCCCCGGTTACTTCCATCAACAGAACGCGGGCAAACGCAACGTATGCATCGATCTTTCGGTACGCGAAGGGTTGGCGTTAGCCAAACAACTAGCGGCGAGCGCGGATATCGTGATCGAGAATTTTCGACCTGGGGTGATGGATCGGCTTGGACTTGGTTATGAACAACTTAAAGCGTTAAGAAAAGACCTAATTCTTCTTTCAATCTCGGGATTTGGGCAAGATAGCCCGGAGTCCCAGAGGATGGCGTATGCGGCTGTTATTCATGCTGAATCGGGATTGGTGCAGCGTCAGGCTCGGGATGGTCGTCCGCCGCAAGATGTAAGGGTGTCCCTATCCGATACCAACGCAGCGCTGCACGGTCTTGTCGCTGTACTTGCGGCAATGCACCTACGGCAAACGACCGGCCTCGGCCAGCACATCGATATGTCGATGCTTGACGCCACCATCGTGACGGACGATCAACTGCTGTATCACTTGGAAGATTCTCACGAAACCGGACCCGCGGTATCGGATATTTGGGACACGGGGTTTGGT
>JAKUTI010000349.1 GCA_022448765.1 Pseudomonadales bacterium | reverse complement strand
GTCTTTATCCTCGGCGCCAACTGGACCGCGTCACAAACAACAGGCAATGCATCAGCGTTGGTTCCTGAACCCGCAACGCTATCGCTTCTTGCAATGAGTGTGTTGATGGTTGGGCGCAGGCGGCGAGGCTGATACAAAGCCAATTACGTCTCTTCTTCAGTCAGCGTGAGGATGGCGTGTCGCCGTTTCTTGGACATCGTGGCTAGCGCGTTTATGTGTTGGGCAACGGCATCACGCTCAACGCCTGGCAATTCACCTAATGCCTGCTCGATAGAAGTTAAATACGGCTCAAAAACGCGAGTCTCTTGCGCCTGACTGCAGGGGAATCTGCTGGTGTTTGAGTTGGCATTGTTACAAGTGCTTTTAGTTTCAACGTTTGCATTTTCAAGCACCGGACTGTCGATCCGGAGGTTGCGGGTTCGAGTCCCGTCACCCTCGCTTTTGCATCTCGTGTCCCTGCGTCGCTTGGCGTCGCGTATGTCTGCTAAATCCAAAGGCTTACGATCGTTAGTGTTGTGATCACGTGCGCTATGCTCATCGCATCGTGCTGCACCTCGTTAAGCTTGGCGAGGTTCTGAGGCGTAAGATGTTCCTCTTTGAGATGATCGACTAAGAACTCAAAACACTTGTTCCTTCGAGAAATCTTGTCACTTCAGACCTAGCCCCACCAGACGTTCATCTTCGGCCACGGGGCAATCCAAGTCCACGAGTATCTTCTGGAGTTTGCGGACGTCCAGATCCCGCGGCTCGACATTCTCGTTGACGCACAGGGAGGCGGCTATACCCGCAGCTTGGCCGTTCATGAGCATATTGCTACGCATTCGAAAGTTCGGGCCATAGGGCACGCTACTGCGGCCGCAGGCCAGTAGCCCATCAATCCGTTGAGGCACGAGTGTCCGATAGGGCACGTCGCAATTCTTTTGCGAACGGCGGTCATTGTACTCGTAGAGGACGTCGTCGAATTGTCGCTCAGTCTCCATATCCTCGCGGGAGGCAGTGTGTACGCCATCCATATACCGGCCGCCCCGCGATCCGAGGAAAGGCGCCACGACCAGTATGTAGGAGTCCTCGAATCCAGGTACGTACTTTCGTAGAAACCGTGCCCACTGGTAGATGTGACCCCGATGTTCCCGCTCCATCTGTGAGTAGATCTTGGCATCGGCAACGTCAATCTCGCCCGCCGTGCCAGTTCGCCCGCCGGCCATTCCGTCGGTAATGCGCCGGATCGCAATGTGAATAATGCCCGTCCCGACCTGACGCTTGTATTTAAACTCATTTGCTTCCCAGGCTTTGCGAATCAATGGCAGCAGGTGGTTGTCACCGGCGGCGGGGTCCGCCTCGCTGCGGGCTCCAGGGAGTGTTCGACGCGCCCAAGCAAGGTCGTCTTCGTTGGCTTGTTCGTTTTCGCTACAAAATTGTTCGTAGCGGTCCCAATCCACTCCACCCAGCGAATACCACAAACCCATGTTTGGAACCATCTGTTGAAGGACCGGTGCACCCGCCCGCATGGCCACGTCAGCCTGTCCGGTGGCATCGATGACGATCTTCGAGCGTAGTGCCCAGCGACCGGAAATCGTCTCAACGAAGAGACCGCATACCCGGTGGCCAACCATAATGGGGTCGGATACATAGACCGACATCAAGG
>JAKUTI010000348.1 GCA_022448765.1 Pseudomonadales bacterium | reverse complement strand
GGCAAGATCCCGCGTTCGATGCATCTCAGCGCGCGTACTACTACGCGAGGGTCCTAGAGAACCCGAGTTGTCGCTGGTCGACTTGGGATGCTGTGCGGCTTGGGATTGCGCCCAATCCGGATCTACAGAAGACGCACCAAGAAAGGGCCTGGAGCTCGCCGATTTGGTATCAGCCTGACTGATCCGAAATTCGGGCGGTTTATGGCCACCTAGTGTTCGTGGTTAAATAGACCGTCTGTTCTGTATATAGCGCACATGGGGAGTGATGGCATGGGTTACAGCACGGTTGTGAACAAAAATTTTGGGGTTAGTCGGCCGAGTACATTCGGGCTGGCTTCTTTGTTGGTTCTTGGAATGTTGTCGTTTCCGGTGGTAGCCGAATCCGATGATCAGGCGATCATCGAAGAGATCATTGTCACGGCTCAGAAGCGTCAGGAAAACATCCAGGATGTCCCGATTTCGATGGCCAGCTATAGCGGGGATTTCCTCGAAGCGGCTGGAATCGATGGCCTACACGATTTAACCAATTACGCACCAAATTTCAGGGTCGATACTCACGGCACTCCACGAAATTCTTCGATTAAGATTCGGGGCATTGGTTCCTACGCCCAGAATGCGGGTATTGATTCGTCAGTGGGCGTCTACCTCGATGATGTGTACGTACCTCGTATCGGAGCGATGCTGGGGAATCTGGTTGATATTCGATCGATTGAAATACTGCGCGGACCGCAGGGGACGCTTTACGGTCGTAATACCCCGGTTGGGACTCTGAATATGAGGACACGGAGACCGACGGAGGATTTTGAAGGGTTCTTGAAAGCAACCGGCGGCAACTACGACCGGCGACAATTGTCGGGCTATTTTTCAGGAGGCGTTGCTGACGACACGTCTGCTCGGCTTACGTTTTGGATGGACGACTATGAGGGGTATACCTACAACACGTATAGAGATTCGCACGTCAACGACAAGAAAACACAGGGAGCTAGGATCAGGACGGTGACCGCGGCCTCCGATCAGCTCGAGGTCTCCACGATATTGGACTATCAAAAATCGACGTACCACTGCTGTTCCTCAGAATGGTACCTTCTCTCTCCGAATGCGCTGAATTCCTTTGCATCCGTGTCTGCGGCAACCGGAATTCCGCTGGAGATGTTTGAGGCCGGGACCGACGATCCTTACGACAACTCTGTTTCGAATAATGACACCCAGACCGTCTTCGATACCCAGCACGGCTTAGCAATCGTTGCTAACTACGACTTCCTAGGTGGCGCGCTTGATGGCCACACGCTGAGGTCTGTCACCTCGTATCGGAGGTGGAATAACGACGCGGATCTTGGCTTTGACGAAACACCCGCATCGATCGTTCAAGGCGTTCAAGATGAAGTACAAGATTCCGCATCGCAGGAGATTCAGCTGAGTTCGCCCGACGGAGGCATAACCCTGTCCGGTGGCGCTAATCTTGAGTATATCGGCGGCTTCTTTTACTACTGGCAAGACTCCGTCTTTAAACAAAGCACGGTATTCATGGAAGATGCCCAATATTTGCCTTTGGTCGTTTTCCTACAAGGTAGGACAGGTATTCCCGGATCCAATGTTATTGGCGTCGCGGCCGATGACGTTTTGGAGCAGAGTGCCGATTCGTATGCCCTATTTGGTC
>JAKUTI010000347.1 GCA_022448765.1 Pseudomonadales bacterium | reverse complement strand
TTGGGATTGGTGGCAATTCGATCAATGGCAGGATGACGGCCCAGCAAATGCGCCGCGGAACGAAACCCAGTACCCGGCAGTTCGGTAGAGAGGCTGTGGATGGCTTCGCGCAACTCGTCCATCTCCTCGGGTGGCGCGACGTCCTCGATAACCGCATACCCATGCTCGCGAAAGTGCGCGAGGGCATCGGAAAGACCCAACGCTTCGACACGAGCCTCCAAGTGATCTGCCACGTCGTGAGGCCCGAGCATCCCCCGACTCTTTTTAACGCTCTCGATCAGGGGCCTGACGTGCTCGGCCAGCGCCTCGGGCTCCGGGACGCGGATTGTTCCTGCTTGTTCGCTCATATACGTTCTTTCCCTTTGAATGCGTTCAACTATACACGGTCGCCAAAACCTACCTACCGGAGTCGGCGAGCGGCATCACAGCAATTCAGCCGGCTTGAGCGAGAATTCTTCGATTACCTCGTCGGCGTAATCAATTCGTCCGGTCAATGTTTTCGGATCCCCGTAGCAGAGTCTCAGGCACGCTTCTGCCATGTCCTCGACAGGGATGAGGGTATCCTCGTTGTCGTCGTTGATGAGCTTGTGATGAATAACCCCGGGGGTTGCAATGAATCCCGGAGAAATGACATTAACCCCAATCCCGGAATCGTAGACTTCCTGAGCCAAGCCTGTGGTAAACCGTTCGAGTGCCGCTTTACACATCCCGTACACAGTCCCTCCGCCACCCCTTCGAGCCGTGACGTCGGGATGGATAGCGCCATGAGACGAAATATTCAATATCCACCCCTCACCGCGTTCCATCATCGATGGTAAACAGGCCTGGGCGAGCTCAAAGGGAGCCCACACTTGCACGTCCATCATCGTGCGAAAACGCTTTTCCGTGAACTCACTGACGGGGACAAGCCAGGTGACCGCCGCGTTGTTCACGAGAATATCAACGGGCCCCAGCCGATCACGGGTTTCGGATAACAGTCGTTCGCGGTCTTCGGGAACGGCAAGATCGCATTTGACCGCGATCGCGTCACCCCCCGCGTCGGTAATTGTTTTTGCCGTTGTCGTGATGGTGCCAGGAAGGTAGTGGTCTGAATCTTGCACCGTCCGAGCTGAGACAACGACCCTCGCTCCTTCCATGGCATAACGGAGCGCGATCGCCTCGCCAATGCCGCGACTCGCACCTGTCACGACGACAACCTTCCCCGCGAGAACCCCATCCTTGTTGATTTCCGCCACTTCTTCTTCCTCCTAATTACGTGTCATTGGACCGCGATAAATATCAACATCCCATACCGGTCACCTACCCGCTCTCTCCACCGGTTTGCATCACTGAACCCGGTAAGCGTCTTCCTACAGTCCCAATCCGGGGCTCGTGTTACCAATCCTCGCGACCCAGCATCTTCGGCATTTGCTGCCGTCTATTCCTTAGGCCCAGGGGTTACTGCCTGCCTTCATCATGTCTTGATTGGCAGAGTCGCTCGGTTTCGGCGGCCTGCCGTTCTTGAACGGGTACATGGCGTTTATACCGAGCAGACGCGCGAACTCATCGGGTTGGCCTTCCAAGATGTCTCTAGGGAAATCATTTTTGAAGTCTCGAATTTGCCTCATGTAACAGCGTGTAAATATCACGATTAGATTAAGCCTCAAGCCGGGCGTCTCTCTTGGGAACGAGCCGTGCCAGGTGTCTC
>JAKUTI010000346.1 GCA_022448765.1 Pseudomonadales bacterium | reverse complement strand
CCCCAAACGCGGGTGATGTAACGCAAATCTGCTTTGAATAGACCCGCCTTCACCGCCGGAAAGTTGTATTCCGTTGTCCATGCCTTGGAAACGGTTTCTTCGCGCGCGTCGATTACGTCGGCTTTGTGTGCTTCAAGCATGACGTTTTCGTCGCGAAAATAATCAAATTTCACATGGTTCCAATTGTAACGTCCGCGATTGACCGGCACGTCTTTTCCCCAGTAGTCCTCGACACGTTCGTATTCGAGCGAGCGACCGAAGTCAACGCGCGACAGCTTGTACGGCCCACTCCCTAACGGCGCCTCAACGGTTGTTTTCGATATGTCTCGAGACTGCCAATAATGCTTGGGTAGGATGGACAATCCTCCGTAGGCGAATGGCATGATCGGATTGATTTGTGCGTCTGCTCGGGTAACGAAGCAAAGCTCTCTTTCGCCAAACGCGTAAACACGATCGAGGTCTTGTAACGCGGTCCTCAGGGACACGGAGCCGTGTTCCTTAAAGACGTTAAAACTGAACACAACGTCCGCTACCGTGATGGGCTCTCCATCGTGCCAATATGCGCCGTCGCGAAGTTTGAATGCGATCCATCGGTACTGCGGATCCACGGCGACGCCCTCCGCCAGACGCCCGTACTGGCTCGCCGGTTCGTCGATCGCGGGTTCGAGGAGCCGATCGTAGACGAGCGTCCTGGAACCGACAAAATCGTAACCGGCGGCAATTCTCCCCTTCTCAAGAATGTTGTTGAAATTATCAAAAGTTCCCATATCGGGTAGGCGTAGAAGTCCGTTCTTGGGCGCACGTGGATTGCTGTAGCTGAAGTGCGAAAAGTCGGCGGGATACTTCAGTGGAAGGACGTAGGAGACACCATGCGAATAATCGGGCGTCGAGCATGGGGGTTCGTTCGTCGTTGCGAACGCGGCGATGAGCAAGATCACGCTGATTAAGAATGGCTTCACGTTGAATGGACTGAGACAACCCCTTCTTTGAGTCAAACAATCTATCGGAGATACGAGCGGATGGGTATGAGGGCTTTGTTTTCGCATCCGATCGGCGGTTGACTGGACCCCTCACAACAAATGCAGGGAAAACAACGGCCAACAGTTGCAGCTCGCGGCGAGGAAGCTGCTAATCTAGCCGGTTTGATAAGCGCGGGGTGGGCGTCATGGGAGTGCAGACAGAATTATTCGATTTGACTGGGCGGGTTGCGCTTTTGACAGGGGCTTCAAAGGGCATGGGACTGTCGATGGCGGAAGGACTTGCCGAACATGGCGCGAAGGTCGTTGTGTCCAGCCGTAAGCTAGATCAGTGCGAGGATGCTTGCGCTCAGATCAATGCCAAGTGTGGCGATGGCGCCGCGACGCCGATCGCATGCAATATCGGGTACAAGGAGCAGCTTGAAAACTTGGTCACTGAGACCCATGGACAACTCGGGGCCATCGACATTTTGATATGCAACGCCGGGGTCAACCCTTTCTACGGGCCAATGTCAGAAATTCCCGATGAAGCATACGACAAGATCATGAATTCTAACGTGCGATCGAACCATTGGTTATGTCAAATGGTGGCACCGGACATGGTGGCGTCGGGTCGAGGGTCCATGATGATTACGTCCAGCACCGGAGCCTTCTCCGGGTCGGAGGCCCTGGGCACTTATGGAATCTCCAAGCTAGCTGATATTGCGTTGGTCCGG
>JAKUTI010000345.1 GCA_022448765.1 Pseudomonadales bacterium | reverse complement strand
GGTCGGAGAGACGCCGTCTGTTTGCTCCATCAGCTGTTTATCGGCGTGCCGAGGCATTGGGCGGAGACGTAGAAGGTTGGGAAAACGTTGCAGCTCGTGTCATTACTCGTCCGGCGCCGGCGTTTTTTTCCTGACGACAAAATCACCAATTGCAAGCGCGTCGAGGCCAGTACTAAAGAAGGTTCGGAGCGCGTCACGTGGGCTCATCACGATCGGTTCTCCCCGATCATTAAACGAGGTGTTCATAACGGCAGGGATTCCAGTTAAATCCCGGAATTTTTCGATCATGCCGTAGAACCGACTATTGGTATCTCGAGTTACGGTTTGTGAGCGGACGGTGTGATCAATGTGCGTAGCTGCGGCTAGCCGTTCGCGCCATTCCTTGCGAACCGTGAACGTCAGCAACATAAAGGGTGACGGATAGGCATCTTCAACCAGGTCGTCGGCACTCTCAGCTAGCATCGATGGGGCAAATGGGCGCCAACCCTCGCGATGCTTAACCTCGGCGTTTACACGGTCCTTCATTTCGGCCATCCCGGGGTTGGCCAAGATGCTCCGTCCGCCTAAGGCGCGAGGGCCTATTTCCATACGGCCCTGAAACCATCCCAGGATCAAGCCCTTGGATAGCAGGTCTGCGGTGGCTTGCTCAATGTCACGGGGTTTTTCATATGGAACCTTCGTTTCATCAAGCGTTGCTTGAATTTCGGCTGCCGAGTATTCAGGACCCCAGTACGCGTGGTCCATGACAAATCCACCCGGCTCACCAAGCTGCGCGGCGACTTCGAGAGCTGCTCCAATGGCCGTGCCTGCGTCGTGAGCAGCTGGCTGAATATATATGTCGTCAACAAAATCCTGCTGAAGGATTTTGGCGTTCATATCGCAATTGAGAACGACGCCTCCAGCCAGTGCGAGGCGTCGAGAACCTGTTCGGTTATGGATTCCTTGAGCGAGGGCGATCCCGGCTTCTTCAAGCCGGTGTTGCACGCTGGCGGCGAAGTCTTTGTGTTCTTGTGTGATCTCATCGCCTGGGTGGCGTTGGAACGGAAAATCTTTCCAAAACCCGTTCCTGATGTAGCTGCGAGGCATCGTGTAGGTGCCGTCGTGGACGCGTAGGGCTTCCAACGGGAACTTTGGGGTTCCATACGCGGCGAGTCCCATGGTCTTGCCTTCATCGATATGACGGGCGAATCCGAGAAGTGAGGTGGTGTTGCTATAGAGCCCACCAAGCGATTGATCAGCAGCTTTGGTATCGAGGACGGTCAGTTCGCCGTTCTTAGCGAATCCTGTTTGGGTCGAGTCTCGCTCACCGTTACCGTCAGTGACCAAAACGCCAGTTTCGTCAAAACCGGAGGCCCTATAGGCACTGGCCGCATGCGCGATATGGTGGGGTACATAGATCCACTTCTTGCTGGCGAGCGCGGGCATTGCGTCAAAGAGTCGCTGCCGGAGCTTGTATTGCTGAATCATGTATTCGGCTACCGAGGGAGCGGTTAGGAGAAAGTCGTGGCCGGCGAGACTTCGTGCAGTACCCAGACCCCGGAGCAAGGCGTACCGCATCGGTGATGCAAATCCAACAGCTATACAGTCAACATCGGCCGGGTCGACCCCGGCGCTTTGCAAGCAAAATTCAGCAGCCTCGACAGGGGGGATTCTGGGGGCCTGCTTGATCCGATTAAACCGCTCTTGTTCAGCAGCGGCGACCAGGCGTCC
>JAKUTI010000344.1 GCA_022448765.1 Pseudomonadales bacterium | reverse complement strand
GGCGGTCGGTAGCCGCTCCCTAGCGAGCGCAGAAGCGTTTGCAAAGAACTACGACGGGTTGACGGCTCATGCGACGTACCAGGGCCTTATCGACGACCCCGATGTTGATGCCCTTTACATCGCGACGCCCCACCCACAACACGCGGAATGGACAATCAAAGCGCTCGAGGCAGGCAAGGCCGTTCTTTGCGAAAAGCCCATGGCCGTGAATCACCCGCAGGTGATGGCCATGGTGCAAAAAGCTACCGACACCCAAACCTTTCTCATGGAAGCGTTTATGTACCGAACGCACCCCCAGACACAGCGCCTCATCGAACTCTTACGCGAGGGTGCCATCGGCGAAGTTCGGCACATTCACGCGAACTTCGGTTTTCACGTGCCGTTCAATGCCCAACATCGATTGTTCGCGAACGACCTGGCGGGGGGCGGCATTATGGATGTCGGTTGTTACCCCGTTTCCATGGCGCGACTCATCGCCGACGCGGAACCCGAGCGCGTCACTGGCCATGGCCGTTTAGGCGAAACTCAGACCGACGCGTTCGCCTCCGCCCTCCTGCACTTTCCAGACGGTATCGCCGCGCAGGTCGCTACCGGCGTGCAGTTGGGCCTCGACAACTCCGTCAGCGTCTTTGGCAGTTCCGGGCAAATTCACGTTGACCACCCCTGGCTATGCCCCAGCGAATGGTCGTTCACTTTAATTCGAGAGGGTGAAAAATCGCTCATTAAAGGTTCGGCCATGCCCCCGTACATTCACGAAGTCGACGAGGTGGATCGGTGTCTTTCGGAAGGGCTTACCGAATCCGCGACCATGGATTGGCGTGACAGTCTCGGCAACGTGCGCGTTCTCGACAGGTGGCGACAGGCGATCAATCTTGAGTTTGACCAAGAGAAACCGGACCAACTACGAGTTCCGGTGCATGGTCGGCCACTTCACGTCGAGGCGTCAAAGATGGTCTACGACCGGCTGGCCGGCATCGACAAGCCAGTCTCTCGTCTGGTGATGGGCTGCGACAATCAGCCCAACGCTGCCCATGCTTCCGTGATGTTTGACGACTTCTTCGAAGCGGGTGGCAACGCCTTTGACACCGCATTTGTCTACGGTGGCGGCAGCATGGAAGCGCTGCTAGGCCATTGGATCGCCAACCGCGGGATACGAAAAGACGCCGTCATCATTGGTAAGGGTGCCCACACCCCCTTCAATTATCCCGACCACGTGCCGACTCAATTGACCCAAAGCCTTGAACGATTAAAAACAGACCACCTCGATCTCTACTTTCTGCACCGCGACAATCCCGAGGTGGATGTTGGCGAGTGGATCGACGTGCTGAACCGAGAACTCGAGTCAGGCCGTTTTCGTGCCTTCGGCGCGTCAAACTGGTCCCTAACGCGAATCCAAGCGGCCAACGACTACGCCGCCCAGCACGGATTACGCGGATTTGTTGCCGTCTCGAACAACTTTAGTCTTGCTCAAATGATCGACCCCGTCTGGCCCGGCTGCATCGCGGCAAATGACGTTGCATTTACCGAGTATCTTGAATCCCATCAGATCGCATTATTCCCTTGGTCCTCGCAAGCACGCGGATTTTTCACAGAACGCGCGGACGCGATTCGACGCCAGCTCGAATCCGCCGTCGATTCCCGTTTTGGTAATCAACCCTCCGACGCCGAGATGCAACGCTGCTGGTTTTCTGACGACAACTGGAAACGTCGCGACCGAGCGACCGAGCTTGCCGACCTGCTTGGCGTCGAACCCATCAACAT
>JAKUTI010000343.1 GCA_022448765.1 Pseudomonadales bacterium | reverse complement strand
CTTCCAATACGTTGTCCACTCCAATGGCATCCCAGAGTTCGAAGGGCCCAAGTTCCCAGCCATACCCCCACCGCATAGCACGGTCTATGTTGTCGACAGAGTCTGCAATGTCATCTGCCACATGCGCGGTGTAGAGTAATGTTTGTCCTAGGGTCGCCCGAAGAAACTCGCCCACCCGGTCGCGCCCGCGGAAGAGTGCTCGAATTCGTTCCGATAGATCGCTGATGGACGAGGCCGAATCGAGGGACGCCAGACGCGGCGTTTGGCGCTCTCGGTAAACCATAGTGGCCGGGTCTAACGTCAGGATTCGGCTGCCGCCAGTCCCGCGGTCTTTCTTATAAAAGCCTTGGCCCGCCTTTTCCCCGACCCATCCGCGGTCCACAAGTTCTGTGATGAGAGGCGGTTGTGTGAAGGCCAGTTGTTCTTGTTTGTCTTCCAGTCGGTCTGAAAGTGTTGCTGCAACGCGAGCTAAGATGTCGATCCCAGCGATATCCATCGTGCGAAACGTAGCGCTTTTGGGCCGACCGATGATCGGGCCAGTTATCGCATCGATTTCCTCGATGGTAAATCGTCCGTCAGCAAGAAATTCCAGTATGCGGATAACTCCGTAGACGCCTAGGCGATTACCGATAAAGCCTGGCGTGTCTTTCGCCAGCACCACACCTTTTCCGAGGAAGCGATCGCCAAAAGTTTGCAGCGTATCAATCACACTAGGGTGCGTATCTGCTGTCGGAATAATTTCGAGAAGGGGTAAATATCTCGGTGGGTTAAAGAAGTGAGTGCCCAGCCACTGTTGCCTAAACTCTTCGGACAAGCTATCGGCAATGCTGGCAATCGGGATGCCTGAAGTGTTCGAACTGATGATTGCGTGGCTTGCCCGAAAGGGTTCGATTTGGGCCATCAGAGACTGTTTAATATCGAGTTGTTCGATTACGGCTTCGATGATCCAGTCATACTCTTTCAGTTGTGGTAGGTCGCTGTCGAATCCACCTAGGGAGATTAAGTCAGTCGATGCTCGGGTGAAGAATGGATTGGGTTTGAGTTTGGTTGCACGACGCAATCCGTCGGCGGCAGTTTTTCGATCTACATCTAATAGTAGGACGGGCAGACCTGCGTTTGCGAGGTGTGCCGCAATTTGAGATCCCATCGTACCGGCACCGAGTACAGCAGCCGAGTGAATATGCATTGCGCGTTTTCCCCGTGTTACGACTTTGTTGATGGAACGGTCACAATGGACACCATTGGTCGCGTTCGATCACTTGTACACAGAAAAGACGCAAGCCGTGTCGGGTTGCGTCTTTGTCTATATTGATTTCGTAGTTTGACTCTCTAGGGTAATGCGGACAACGTGGCTTGGGCTTGCACGCCGTCCTCAGAACTTGGCGCGATATCAATCACCTTTTGGAAGTGTTGTTTCGCGGTTTCGAAGTCGCCCAGATTAAGAGAAACAAGTGCCAACTTAAACCACGGCTTTTCCCAATTTGGATCAATAGCAGCGGCTTTTTCATACCAGTCGACTGCGGTTTCCATTTCACCCTTGGCAAATTCAACTTCGCCCAGGTTGAATAGGTCTTCCCTTGACGCGTTGGCTCCAGCCGTCGCTATGTCTGCGGCGGCATCAAGATCGCCCATCGCCAACCGGGTCCGCGCGATTTCAACTTTTGCCTGTTCACCTCTCTCAGGATCGCCTGTAAGTCGTTCGTAGGAGGCGAGTGCAGCCTCGTAATCACCATTGCCTCGATGAGCATTCCCGATATTGAGGTGTAGATAGGTCATGCTTGGAAGAACTGAC
>JAKUTI010000342.1 GCA_022448765.1 Pseudomonadales bacterium | reverse complement strand
TGAACTTGCTCATGTACTGGGTGGGCGACCTCCGGATTTCGATGATCTACCTCGTCTCACGTACACAACAAAGGTCATTAAAGAATCGATGCGCCTCTATCCGCCCGCCTGGATTACCTCTCGTTGCGCCATTGGTGCCGACCGTATTGCTGGCTACAATATTCCACCACGGACGATCATTTTCGCCAGTCCGTATGTAACCCATCGGTTACCACGGCTGTGGGAAAACCCCGAACAATTTAATCCAGAACGTTTTAGTACAGAACAGTCGAAGGGACTCGAGCCATTCGCCTATTTTCCCTTCGGAGGCGGACCCCGTCAGTGCATCGGAAACACCTTTGCAATGATGGAGATGACGCTCGTCGTTGCCACACTAGCTCAACGCTATCGACTGAATGTCATGCCCGGGCCACAAGCTGAACCCGCACCCGGTATCACCCTGCGATCCAATCGACCGATTACGGTACGGCGCGAACTTGTCCTACCGACCACAACACCCGTACCAGTCTCGGGTCCAATAAGTTAAACAGCGTATTAATTTAAGGGGGCTACGGTTGCGTGGATTATTGGCCACCGCTTGTGTCTGTCAAACTGGAGTCTGTCTCTCGTGCACCATGCATCATATTCTTAGTTGCTAAATAAAACGACGTGTACGCATAAGCAAATCCCGAATCAAAATGCCGTTATCCAAAACATTTAGATCAAGAAAGACACCAACCTGATCCGAGTATCGTCTTCGCGACAAAACGGCTGTTCTCAATCTCAGTCGACCACAAGTCCTTTCACGAACCGACCGGGACTGACATAGCGTGTGTGGTAAGTCGTCCAATCTTCGATGTGCCGAAGGTAGACAGGATCGGTTTCCAGGTCAGGTGAGGCATCGGCTGGATAGTCTCTGTCGCCGTGCGATGGCAGCGGACCGACCGTTTTCGAATGCGTCGTATTGTAATCACCGTCTTTGACCCAACCATCACCAACCAAAATGTAATCACGCGTCCATCCCTCGGCTGGTGGTTCTGGAGCCGAAAAACGCAGCCTGAGTTCGTCTCCAGCGTTCATAATCACGTACCGGTCGTCGACGTCCGCAAGTAACTCCCCGACATCACCGAAACGGGTGTGATACCCGACGAGGTCTCTCCACCGAGCCCGCGTGTTCGCGATTTCATAGCGAGGAATTTCAAGGTTGCGCGACCCATAAAAATCCGTTTCTGAGAACCCGCGATATCTAAGAGTTGCAAGCACGGGGTCCAGCCTGATTGACTCGCTCTCCCTGTCCTCAAGCTGTGGACCATACCCAATCCAATCCCAATACACCTCAAGATTCGTCCGAAAACGAAAGTGTCGCGGTAAAGACCCATCAGCCAACCGGGTCACTTCCATAACAATCGTTTTGTTCTTACCGGCTGGAAAGCCCAAATCTGGATGCACCAGCTGCCAGGTCCCCGACTCATCTTTGGCTTCCAACGCAATCCCCATCGGAGCGGGATGATTGCCCTGACCAATCGCAAGATTGATGCTGCTATCCGTGGGGTACACCCATCCGTGAGCAAGCAGATAGATCGCCTCATGCCCGGCGACGGAGGCGCCGAGGTCAAATTCGACATCGTGCGTTTGGGTGACGCCTTGATACCGCCCTCGCTCCACGGATGCCAGATAGTGACCGTCGCGTTCGGCGACAAAGCTGGTCACGTCCATTCCTTGCTCATCCCACGCCGCCACGACCGGTGTAGATGGTCCCATCACGTAAGTATCAAGATTCACCGGGTCCCGAGCGAAACGTTCATCGACATACACCTCCGTCTCCATCGG
>JAKUTI010000341.1 GCA_022448765.1 Pseudomonadales bacterium | reverse complement strand
GACGATTTGCTCTAATGGATCCATGGCATGCCATCGTGGCTAACAAGGCGTTTGTGCGTTCGGAAAGTGAATCGGAGTGCCCATACTCCACCAATTCCCCAAGTACATCTCTCACCAACTCTGCAGCATCTTCCGTACCTAGCAGTGCAGGCACCTCCTGAACACGCACCGTCGACGGGCCCAGACGTTCCAAACGAATGCCTAGATGACCAAATTCTTCTGTCAGGGTCTCAACCAAATCCGCCTCTTGACGGGTCACCTCGAGATGCAGTGGCACAAGCAGCCGCTGTCCCGTCAACGCCTCCGCTGAAAGTGCCGACTTCATCTTCTCGTACGTAATCCGCTCATGCGCTGCGTGCATATCGACTACCACTAACCCATCTTGGTTTTCCGCCAGAATATATGCTCCGCCAAGTTGCCCAAGAGCATACCCAAGGGGGGGAATTACGTGTTCCTCTGCGTCTATGTCGCTGTCGTCCATCGCTGGCGGGGTGACGTCTTTTTCAACCTCAGCAGCAGCGTTACGCTGGCGCGGAAACGACGCCTGGACCCATGCGGGAGAAGTCGGTTCCGCCATGTCGATCGGCGCGTTAGTACCCTTGACCAAGTCGCTCGAACCGCCAGGTCGCACATCGCGCAGCGCCCTATTCAACCGTCCGTATACGAAATCGTGTATTTGTCGCGAATCACGAAAACGGACTTCGTGCTTTGTCGGATGGACATTCACGTCAACGGCATCAGGGGGGATTTCGAGATAGATGACAAACACGGGTTGGCGTCCGTGAAATATGACATCCCGATACGCCTGCCGAATCGCATGACCCACCATGTTGTCGCGAACATAGCGAGCGTTCACAAACAGATGCTGTTGGTCCGCCGTTCGTCTCGTGTAGGTCGGCGATCCAATCCACCCATGTAACCGAACCTCGTCCAGCTGCTCATCGATTTCGACGGCCCCTGCCAGAAAATCTCGACCTAACAACTTTTCAACTCGACCGGACAAAGCTTTCGTCAGCGGCAGCCGTTCGATTGTTCGAGCACCGTGCGTAAGTTCAAAGTTCACGCCTGGGTTCGCCAGCGCGATCCGCCTAACAGTCTCAGCGATATGCGTAGCTTCGGTTCGTTCGCTCTTCATGAACTTACGACGAGCAGGCGTATTGAAAAAGAGATCTCGAATGTCGACGGAAGTTCCTTGAGGGTGCGCGGCAGGTGCATAGAGTTTTTCTACACCGCCTTCAACTGCTAACACCCATGCGCGGTCACTTCCGGCCACTCTTGATGTGACCTTGGTTCTTGCGACCGATGCGACACTCGCCAGGGCTTCTCCTCTAAACCCCATACTGGTAATGGTCGAAAGATCTTCTGTGGTTGCAATTTTGCTGGTGGCGTGACGTTCCAACGCTAATCGCATGTCCTCGTGGTGGATTCCTGATCCATTATCAACAACACGAATGAGGCGACTGCCAGCGGCTTCAATCTCAACCGCAACGGCCGTCGCACCAGCATCTAAGCTATTTTCCACCAGCTCCTTAACAATGGATGCTGGTCGCTCGACAACTTCGCCGGCCGCGATCTGGTTGGCGACAGCAGCATCGAGTTTCTCAATTCGCATATCGCCCTAACTCTCCTTTCCCAACCTCGGGATAACCAACACTTCGCCCATTTTGATGACATCGCTGCGCAACCGGTTGGCTCGGCGTATTGACGCGGCGCTCACATCATAACGGAGTGCGATTTCGGACAAAGTGTCGCCACGTTTAACCAAATGGCGGACCGTCTCAGAGTCGCCAAGTACCGCGATCAGACTGCCCGGTGGTGGATTGCGTCG
>JAKUTI010000340.1 GCA_022448765.1 Pseudomonadales bacterium | reverse complement strand
CGGACGAATTCCATTCGGGCCGGTTGTCCACACCAGGGGCGGCGGTCAGTATCCAGATGGAACAAGATTATGTTGGTCAACCACCCAATAAATAAGAGTTGCAGAGCCAACAATAATAATGACCCCCACCCAATTCCTTACAGGTGTGTCGTTTCTAAAAAACGGTTTCTCTTTATCCCACAAATCTTTCATGACCTACGCTTAGAACTCCAACAGATTGTCTCGCAGGTGGCGGTGCGCGTAGGCCTTGCGCGTCAGACCGCGGCGCTGCAATTCGGGGACCAAACCGTCGCACACCTCGATGACGTAGCGTCGGTCGAAGTAACTATTGAAGAGCAGAAAGCCATCGCCACCTACTTCCTCCATCACCTCCTGCATCATTCCGGCTACATGGTCGGCCGTTCCGGTGAAGTCGATGCCCGCTTTCCTGCCATAGGTCTTCACGATTGATCGCGGGGTCTTGCCGATCCATTTGGCGAGGGATGATTGATGGCCGTTGGTGGTGAGCTCTGGTAACGGCGCGTCGAGATCGAACTTGGAAAAATCGATGCCGGTAAGGCGCGACATGCCCGATAGTTGTAGGTCGATATGCTGCTCCGATTCGACCTCTTTCATTCGTACACGCTCGCGCGCCGCCTCCATTGATACGTCGATGATAGGCTGTGCTAGGAACAGCACTTTGATGTCGTCGGGATTGCGGCCGAACTCCGCAGCCTGACGGCGGACATTGTCGCGGTACTCCTTCATTTTCTCGACGCTCCCGCCACCCTCAGTGATGATCGTGTCGGCCCAGCGCGACGCGAAAAGCTGTCCACGTGGCGAGCCACCGGCCTGACAGATGGGTACGCGCCCTTGCGGAGAGCGCGGCGCATTGATCGGCCCCCGGCACCTGAAGTATTTGCCCTCGTGATGGATCGGATGCACCTTGGTTCCGTCGGCAAACATTGGCGCATCGCGATCAAGGACAACGGCATCGGGCTCCCATGCCTCCCACAACCGCGTGACTACGTCGGCGAACTCATCGGCGATGTCGTATCGTTCATCGTGAGGGTAGTGCTTGTCTCGGCCATAGTTCTGAGCGGCGCCATCGTTGCTGCCAGTCACGCAGTTCCAACCGATTCGGCCTTCGGTGACATGGTCGAGTGAGTTGACCAGGCGCGCCAACAAGTAGGGCGGATATTCAGACACCGACAGCGTCGGCACAATGCCAAGGTGCTCGGTGGCTTGCGCCAGATACGGCACGAGTACGGCCGGATCGAGCTTAGGGGTGCTGGCGGCGTACTTGAGATAAGTATCGTGCGCACCTTGATAGGTGTAGGGCACGTTCGACGAATCTTCGATAATCAGGTAGTCAAAACATGCGCGCTCCATGGCTCGGGCCAGTTCGACGAACAGATCCGGCATCATCCATCGGCGAATGTCGCTGCCGGGCCAGTCAGTGCGCCAGCTCTTGGGGCCATAGCCTTGTGAAAGGAACCAGGCAAGGTGGAACGGTCGCTTCATGTGCTTGACCTCTCAGTACGAAATGCCCCCACCGAATTCAGTGAGGGTTTGCAAGGTGTTTAAGTGGTGGACTTTATTATTTCAACAAACTGACATGACCCCAGTCTGGCAGGATTCGATCCAATCGAGAAGTCATACACAAATCGAATCAAATTTTTAAAAATCCATCCGACGAGCCAGCCCCATTATGTGCCAGCTGCAACATGTCGGTATTCCTGTTGATGTTCGTCGCGAGCGAATTAGCTCGCAGCACGCAAGGACGCGCGGGACGCGAGCTGCGCCTCGAGGCGCCCCGCAAGATGTTGGGCAATGACCGCCATCGCGTTGCGCCCGGCCTGCGCCTCGGCTTGCGC
>JAKUTI010000034.1 GCA_022448765.1 Pseudomonadales bacterium | reverse complement strand
GAAGTTAGCGATTTATCACAAAGCTCAAGTTTGCCCCTCTGGGTTCCTTGGGACTAGGTAACGAAACAAAGGACGCGCAATTCGATGCTGCGCCGAGCAGGCGACTCGGGATCTGCTGAGGGGTTCGAGAAAGCACTGTGGGGGCATGCGCTCCCTATCACTCCGGCCGAATCGTAGGCTTTGAATACAAGCACCTCGTCCGGCCTCATCCGTGGGTAGTAGAACCATCGCTGATCCTCAGAATATTTCACACTAAACGTCTCGATACCTATGTTGTGCCAGCTGTAGTTGCTGGCACCGTAGCCGTATACGACGGTCTCAAATAGGTCGCTTTCCTTGACTGTACGTGCATCGCAAACACCCAGCGGGTAATCATCGACGACGCTGCTTAGGCCGCGCCAAAAATTTAGGGAAATGACCTTGCGAGGTGCTTTCGGGGGCTGTTCGTTATGTAAGGCAAGATAGTTGGACCACGTCGTGTTGTCGGTGTAATCCATGTGAGCAGTCCCAATATAGCCGCCACCGGCTTCTATCCCTGTCACGTACGATTGACCGTCGGTACCACCTCCAGAGATTTGGCGGTCGGGCTCACGAATCAGGTGGTCGTAGGTGAAGGCAAGGGATGCGCCCGTTAACTCCTTTGCCAGCGTTTTGCATTCTTCATAGTAGACAGCCATGACTTCATTGTTATCCAAGAAATTGGATACAGTGGTGGAGCGTTGAATTAACTCAAAGCCGCTTTTTTCCAGTCCCGTATCGACGGCTCGCCGCGCATCCCGAATAGTGGTCGCGGCAATGGAACCTCCTGCCCCTGCTGTTGCTGGATCCCGCATGTCATAGCGCCTGGGCGGATGCGTTCTGATGTCCCCACCATCGGCCGGGAAATACTGGATTTCGCTTTTCACTTGACTCGTGGCCCCATGGTCATACTTCCAAGAAGGGTGTTTCTGCCCAACCTTGGTCGTACGGTGAGTAAAAACGTGCGTTAAGTGCGATATGGCGAAATTTCCAGACCCCTTCTTGAAGGATTAGTTGATCAACGTAACGACCAGCCAACCAGACGGCCCTACCTTCAGATTTCTGGGTAGCCATTTGTATGAGATACCAACGCGCCTCAGCGGATTTTCCATCGTCACTAAGGTCGATTGCGGGATTGGTCACATGATGAATTGCGAAGGACATGACGTTTGGCATGTTGGTAAAAAAACGATGCATACGTTCGCGACCCTCAAAACGACCTAGCCGACCGCCGTCCCATACACCGTCCTCGGTAAAAAGGTCGCAGAGCGCATCAGCATCGTAACCTTCGTCGCAGAGGTCGCAATACAACGCTTTCAGGTTGCGTATTTGTTCGATACTTTCAATGCGCTCCAGACGTTGGGATATATCCATGGCAACTCCTGCGTTAACCCGGTGGAACTCGGCGCTCAACGGCAAGATCCATGGAACACTATCTTCAACGGATCGAGCACCGACCATCGACCATCGACTATAACTTTGTTGGATGCCGTGATCGAGTCAAGGACTCCGGTTCGATGGATCCCATTATCCAGTAACACGGTACGGTAATATCGTCCTCGCTGATCACACCAAGGAAGGATTCCATGCCCCGTTATGACCTACTTCTAAAGGGCGGAACCGTCATCGACGGTCAACGGACTCCGCGCTTCACCGGCGACGTGGCCATTGTTGAGGGAAAGATTGCGGAGATTGGAAGCGTGCCAGAGTCCGATGCGAAACGCGTTTTTGACGCGCGAGATCTGATTGTTGCTCCTGGATTTATCGACCTTCATACGCATTTCGATTCGCAAATATTCTGGGATCCCTATTGCACCATGTCCGGTTGGCATGGCGTCACTTCCGTCGTCATCGGCAACTGTGGGTTCGGGTTCGCGCCGGTTAAGCCTGAAGACCGAAAGCGCTCGATGCTCACGCTCGAACGGAATGAGGCCGTTCGAGCTAGCACGATGGCAGCCGGGATGCCCTGGGATTGGGTTACCTTTCCAGAGTATCTCGACAGCATTGAGCGTATTCCTAAAGGAGTGAATGTCCTTTCCTACATGGGGATTGCGCCAGTTATGTCTTGGGTGATGGGTCGCGAAAACGCCAAGGGTCGACCCGCGACCCGCGATGAACAACGACAAATGACCGCGCTTCTTGGAGAAGCCATGGACGTTGGCGCTTGCGGATTTTCGGCCCAAATTCTTGGTGAACACAGTGTGCAACGGGACTACGACGGTACACCGATGATTACGGATGTTATGGCGCCAGATGATTTGATCGCTTTCGCCCATGTGCTTAAAGAAAAACGACGAGGTTTCATCCAGGTGCTGGGCGCGGACTTTGAGCTATTTGAGAAAGTTGCAGAAATTAGCGGACGACCGGTGATCTGGAATACGTTGGAATTTGCGAGTGATCAACACGGAAACACCTATGGCTACTGGAAGGATATTCTTCAATGGCTCGCGGACTGTAACGAACGCGGACACCGCGTCTTTGGTCATGCGGTGACATGCAATATTGAGTCGCAGTTTTCACTCGATGAATGGAATTTGTTTGACGGTATCCCAAGTTGGCGGGCCGTGACCCTCGGTAGCGTTAGCGAGCGTATAGAGAAAATGAACGATCCTGTTCTACGTGGCGCACTCCGTGATGATTTCGATCGTATTTCAGCGAAACAGAAAGCTCATCCACATAAACCGGTCGCGGGTGCCTTTTTTCTAGCCATCAAGGACACGGTGATCGTGAAAGGTCATACGCCGGGAACGCAAGCCCTTGAGGGCTACACGATTGGTGAGCTCGCGACCCGCGACAACAAGCACCCCGTTGATGTCATGTTGGAGATGTCTATCGCCGAAGGTCTCAAAACGGTGTTCCAACGTACGCCGCCAGAAACTGAAATGGACGCGATGGACGAGGTCATCAACTCACCATTTGTCTTACCCGGACTTTCGGACGGGGGCGCTCACATGAAGTTCCTTACTACGGGTCGCTACCCAACTGATTTTATCGGTCGGTTAGTTCGAGACAACGGCTTAATGGATTTGGAGCAGGCGCACTGGCGACTCTCGGGTTATTCGGCCATGGCGGCTGGTTTTACCGATCGCGGCTTTCTCCGCCAAGGTGCTCCAGCGGACGTTATTGTCTACGACTACGATGTGCTGGATTCTCTGCCGCCCGAGCGCCTACACGACTTCCCGGCAGACGATTGGCGCCTCGTCCAGAAATCTAAGGGATACCGGTTGACCGTTGTGAACGGTGAAGTCACGTTTGAGGACGGTGAATGTACGGGAACAACGCCTGGTAGTTTGTTGCGTCACGGACGCTCTAATTGAGTACGCCACAAGGAGATAACGATGACCGAGGCGATTCGATTTAACGTGTATGTGTCTATCAAGGATGGTCGGCTCGAGGAGTTCGAAGGCATCGCGAAGGAGTGGAGTGCATACCACTACAAACAACGCCCCGATGTCCTCAGCTACGAGTGGTTTTTTATGGATGCGGATCAGAGCAAAGCGCTCGTCATGGAGTTATACGAGAGTTCGGAGGCGATGTTAGCCACCATGCAGGAGGTCTCGGAAGCTGAAGAAACTGAGAAGCCCGACTATCCCTACGAAATGATTAAGCTCGAAGTCTGCGGCAATATCTCGGACGCGCTGAGGGAACGGCTGGATGCAGGGGGAAGCAATATCATTTACTACCGTCACTTCGATGGTTTCACACGCTAACTCTTTATACGGACGAGAGACTGCCCCAGGCTGGGACCACCCCTTCGCGCATTGGGCGTGATGACCAATTGAAGACATTGGCAAGTTTGATCATCACTACCTGAGCGATAGGTCCTATACAAACCAGTTCCATTGCGCCAGCATCAGCCTCGTTTAACAGAGAAAACACCATCAATGAAGTTCCACATTACCTACGAGTTTGCCCCGGGAGACCGAGACGAGATTCAAGCGCAATTTAAGGAAACGGGCGGGCTGCCCGGTGAAGGCGTCACTATGCTAGGACGTTATCATGCCGTCGAAGGCTTGACCGGATTCATCCTCGTGGAGTCCGACGATGCCATCGCCATTGGGAAGTGGATGCAAGAGTGGACGCATCTAATTTCTTTCGAGGTAGTACCCGTCGTCGACGACTCTGGTATTACCGACGTGATTGGTTAGCATTTATTGAGAGAGGCTTGGTGCCTACACCCAAGGTAACGAGTCTTGACCGAAGGTGGGTTGGGTAGCGGGCGATTTCGGCAGACATCGCCCCTACACCGTTATGTCACTTTCTAACGCAGTAGGCAGGGTCACTGCAGTTCATGAAGCGACGAGCATACGTTTCACGGCATGAAACGTTCGGGCCTAACCGGCAGATCCTCCTATCAGATCAAAGGAACAGGAAGCCTATTGGACTCTCAATCGATGGAGGAGCAATGAAAAAAGATGGATTGACGATGGAGGTTAGAGGAGGTCTGACGCAATGAAGGTATCCTTTTGGGTTCGCTTTGAATTCAAGAAAGTGGCTGGTGTCCTCGGGAGGGGTGCGTGCACGCCTGACGTTCTCAGTGCATTATCGGACTGATTCGGAGCACGAAATTCGATGAGTAGCGCATGAGAAGAATCCTGATTGGGCTCGTCGTTGTCGCGGCCTTTGGTGGGTATTTGTTCTCGAAGTACTGGTATTACCTGCCAGGCATTATCTCGGGCCTTATGGATCCTGTCGGAGATAATCGACCAGTGACGTGGGAGAGGGGACCTGATCGACCGTCAGCGACACCGCATTCTCCAAACATCGTGCTCATCGTCGTGGACGATCTTGGATTCAACGACATCACTTTTTATGGTGGCGGGATCTCTGACGGTAGTGTGCCGACTCCAAGTATCGATTCGATCGCTACCGACGGCCTCCAATTCACTAACGGCTATGCCGGAAATGGTACTTGTGCACCCTCTCGTGCGGCGCTTTTAACGGGTCGGTTCCCGACTCGAGTGGGGTTCGAATTTACCCCGGCGACACCTCAATTTGCAGAGTTGGTCGCCGGAGAGAATTACATTGCTGAAAATGCGGTCAACTACCCGCCGTCGCAAGATTTGGGGCTACCAAGTTCGGAGCTCACGTTGCCGGAAATGTTAGACCAACAAGATTACCACTCGGTCGCACTGGGCAAATGGCACTTGGGTGGAGGTGACGGCATGACGCCAAACGAACAGGGGTTCGATGAATTCCTTGGGTTTCTCCCTGGTGGAGCAATGTTCATGGAAGAAGACGATGCCCAAGTCGTCAACTCCAAACAGGACTTCGATCCCATCGATAAGTTTCTGTGGGCCAATCTCAAATACGCGGTGAAATTCAATGACGGTGGTCGCTTCAAACCGGACTCCCACATGACTGATTATCTTAGCCGCCAAGCTGTTCGAGTCATTGAAGCGAATCGCCATCGACCGTTCTTCTTGTACCTTGCTTACAACGCCCCGCACACCCCCTTGCAAGCAGAGAAGGACGATTACGAAGCTCTTCATCACATCGCCAATCATACTGAGCGGACCTACGCCGCCATGATTCGTGGTTTGGACCGCGGGATCGGGGATGTCCTTGATGCGCTGGAGACGAATGGACTCTCCGACAACACGATCGTTATTTTTACCAGCGATAATGGCGGTGCCAGCTACGTTGGTCTGCCCGATTTAAACAAACCTTACCGTGGTTGGAAGATCACGTTTTTCGAAGGCGGTATTCATACACCGTATTTTATTCGTTGGCCGGCAAAGATCGATGCAGGGAGTCAGTACGAGTCGGCCGTCGCTCATGTTGATATTTTTTCCACTGCGCTTGCAGCTGCTGGCATTGAGCCGCCAAGTGACCGGATCATCGATGGCGTGAACATTCTTGATTACGCGTTGCAAACACCACAACGACCACTTAGCCGCCCTATATTTTGGCGGACCGGAGGCTACAAAGTGGTGTTACTCGACGGTTGGAAGCTTCAGTTGCAGGAGCAAAACGGCAAGACCTGGCTTTTCAACTTAAACGAAGATCCCACTGAGCAAATCAATCTGAGCGAGCGCGGGGAATACGCTCAACAGCTCACGGCCATGCGGGAGACCCTGTATGAACTAGATAGCCAAATGGTAGAACCGTTATGGCCGGCGCTGATCGAATCCCCGATTGCCGTGGACTACACCATCGACAAGCTACCAGATGTGGCGCACGAGACCATCATCTGGTCGAACTAACGCGACGTCCTCAGGAGAATATTGGGGTGTTCGTTCGGTGCAATGAGCGCATTTTCAACGATAAATTTTAAAACCAGACTATCAAGTGTGCCGCCTGGTTTGACCAGCAGCGTGATGGCATCGTGTGCGGGAATTCGGATCCGATCCGCGCTGTACATAAACGTGTAATCGCCCACGTATCGAAGGTCAAAATCGGCGTCGGAGGCATTAGATACAGTGACCTCCGCCACAGAAGTTTGTGGCCGATAGTTGAGCGATGAGATGCTTAAGCTCGCCTTTAGCAAGGGCAACAATTGTTCCTCGCGTCCAATCAAGAGATTCTTAAACCAAACCACGGTCCGGTTCGCGAATAGCGCTTGCTGAATGGCTGCCGCACTTTTTTCTTCGGTAAATACCAGGGTTACTGGGCGGTGGCCGCCTTTATGTGGTTGGTAATCCCAATCGATGAGATCGTGGACGTCAGAAACCCCGATGAGTGCGAGTCCATGATCCAGTGCAACTTGAAATGCTTCTTCGGAGTACGTGCCGCCGTTGGCTATCTCGATGCCGTGCAATAGCCCATTTTTCGCGTTGTCGGCGTGGAAAGCATTGATCCGGGTAATGCCGTCGCGTTGCTGTCGGGTCCACCAAGGGTGATTCCAGAACAGGAAAGCTCCTTGTGCGTTTGCTGCTTCTATCGCCTTTTGTGCGGGCCATTGCATGGCTGCTGCGGCGTATCCTGAGACGTCGCCGAGAGCGGCAGGTGGGTTATCCACCTTAAGAAGTTTATTGGCATCGTCTAGAAAAACGGCATTGACGTGGCCTGCCGGCGCGTTTCGGGTAATTTCACTTCCACGGATCACGATTAGCTTTGAATTTTGTGCAGCGGCCTTGGCGTCGTCGTAGGCTCGATTTCGATCGGGGTGTGGGATATCTGCCCGGTGGGGCTGATATTCCAGATGTTCAGTGATTGCTAACGCATCGAGGCCGTCACGTAGAGCCTCAGCGACACGAATTTTCGGCCAGACATGCCCGTCGGAAAAGACGCTATGTGTGTGAAGATCGACAGTTAACGTCATGTATTCCTTGGTATCCGGGAATTCGATGATCCGTCCGCTCGTGGTGTCGGTTGCATTGACCCCTCCGTGCGCAAATACCAGTTTCGATGCAAGGAGCAACAACACGAGAACCGGGACCCGACGGGTCGGATGGAGATTAGTGTCGTTGCGTTGAGCGCTCGACGGGTCAAACGCGCGAGAATTGTTTTGTTCTATTGAGTCGTCGCGGTTAAACCATGTGTGGGGAAAAGCGGGATTCATAATCAAGGCCCTTTCATAACTGAAACCAATATAGTCCTAATTGATTTTCCGCGTCACGCCGGCTGACTTTAAGGAAGGTGTCCTGGTGTGATGGGCGCTAACGCGCAGGATTAACTCGCCGTGGCTCTTTCGAGCAACCAACGGAAAGCTTGCCGAAATTATGAGGTTCGAGAGTTACGGGTGAAACTTGGGTATTTAACCGATTGCAGTATGCTTCAGTTATGCAATCGGCACGCTTATGGGCAAATATGAAACTACCTATCGAATTCGAGCGATGAAGAGCGCGGTTTGATGGACTATGTCGAGCGGGTGAATTCTCTGAGACCACCACGGCCCCTCACTGAAGGTCTTAAAGTGGACGCGACCGATTCGGCTCGGGTGAAGAAAGCGGTACAAGACGTCGAACATCAAGGCTTCGCCATCATTCAGGACTTTTTGCCGAGGCAAGAACTTGACGCGATTCGTGAACAGATGGCGCCGATATTCGAGATGACCGGGACGCGAAACGCGAACGATTCACAAGGTAGTTCTCGAAAAGGCTATTACGGCGTACAGGCAGTCCATGTCCACAATTTATTCGCCAAGACGCGTGCCGTCGACGGTATTGCGATCGACCCGTTGTTGCTTCTAATTATCGAGGGTGTGTTAGGGCCATCGTTTCAGATGTCGGTGGCCACGGCGATGTGTCCGGATCCCGGTGTTGATCCACAGGGGCTTCATCAGGACGATGGCCATTATCCGCTACCTCGACCCAGGCCGCCCTTTATCGCCAATACTCTAATTGCTCTCGACGATTTTTCCGAATCGAACGGGGCAACTCGACTCGTTCCAAAAAGTCATCGGTGGACTCATCCAGTAAAGCAAGAAGAGGGCTTCATTTTCGCCGAGATGCCGGCGGGATCGCTATTGGTCTTCGACGGCGCCTTGTGGCATGCGGGCGGAGGCAACTCAACAAAAGACAAAAGGCGCCGTTCAATTAACTTCAATTTTAATTTGTCGTGGTTAAGGCAACAGGAAAATCAGTACGTGGGGATTCCGCGCGACGTGTGGCTGTCCCTTCCCGAGAAATTGCAACGTTTACTAGGATTCCAAAAGGTCAACTTCCTCTATGGCAGTGTGGATTACACCGACCCGCTGATGTATTTCAAAGAACACGCGGACGAGTAGCGGTGTATTTCAGGGATTTAAGTCGTTTCACATTGGATCGCCCCTTGTTACATAGATCCTTTGCGAGAGATCAATTGATGGAAACATCCGGGTGATGCGGGATCGATGATAAGAAGCACCGCCATCGTTCTCGGCATTCTTGGACTACCTATGATCTGGGTGGGTGCGGAGCTCGCGTTGATGGGCGGGACGCCCTACTACCTGGTGACAGGTTTGCTGATGACGTTCAGTGCTGTCGATTTCTGGCGAAAGCGAAAGCGGGGATTTTACGTGTTTGCCGGAGCGCTTCTGTTAACGCTCGCTTGGGCCGTTTACGAGGCCCAGTTTGAATTCTGGTTAGTGGGGTCTCGCATATGGCTGATCGGTCTGCTTGCACTATGGCTTTCCACGCCGACTATTCGTCGACAACTTTGGGATGACGATCTTCCAGCCTTGTTCAGGATGCGCACGGTGCAGATCTGCGGGGTCGCAAGCTTGGGCGTGCTGTCCGCGATGACCGTCAATTTATTGAGTAACGACGTTTTACCCTTTGAGGATAAGCGCTACGGAACGACTCAGAACCTCGGGGATTGGGAGGCCTACGGTGCCAGCCAGGCGGGTACGCGTTACGTTCCTCACGCGCAGATCAACAAAGAAAACGTTGGAAAACTAACGCGGGTCTGGCAAGCGGATACCTATCGCGTTGGTCGCTTCAGCGGTACACCCATTCAAATAGATGATGGTCTGTACCTTTGTACTGCCCAGAATGTGATGCTAGCGCTTGATGCCGATAGTGGTGTTGAACGCTGGCGTTTTGACCCGGAAAACAAAACTCCTGCGTATGGAATTCTGGGCAATTGTCGCGGCGTCACGCATTACCATATTCCAGGTCGTCCCGAGGGCGAACACTGTGCAGCAAGGATCTACACGGCGACAACGGACGCCCGCATGATCGCCGTGGACAGATCGACGGGAGAGCTTTGCGACGAATTTGGTGGCACCGGAGAGATCTCTTTACTTGCGGGGATGGGCCCTGTGAAACCCCTCTATTATTTTGTTACGTCGCCACCCACCGTTGCGAGTGGCGCGCTGGTTGTCGGCGGTTGGGTCATGGACAACCAGGAAACCGAAGAACCTTCGGGTGTGGTTCGTGGCTATGACCCTCGTACGGGTCATTTGTTGTGGGCCTGGGATATCGGCCGCGAAGGACAAACGGATCTACCCGAGGCCGGCAGTTTCTATACTCGTGGTACCCCCAATGTGTGGAGTCTGACCTCGGCCGATGATCAATTGGGCTTGGTTTATGTGCCGACGGGTAACGCCACCCCGGATTACTTTGGGGGTCACCGTACCGAAGTCATGGACACCTACGCCAGCTCCATCGTCGCGATCGATGCGAAAACCGGTCTGACGCGCTGGCATTTTCAAACCACCCATCACGATATTTGGGACTACGACGTCCCGTCGCAACCAACACTCGTCGATCTAAACCTTGATGGCGTTATGCGCAAAGCCGTGATCGTCCCCACCAAACGCGGTGAGCTCTTTGTATTGGATAGAGCAACCGGTGAGCCACTAACCGATATCGTTGAACGAGAGGTTCCCCAAACAGATCTGCCCGATGAACGATCGAGTCCGACGCAACCTTTTTCTTCGGGCATGCCGTCGTTTGCGCATCCTCGAGTACTTGAACAAGACCTCTTTGGCATCTCACCGTTTGATCAGATGGCCTGTCGTAAAGCGTTTTATAACCTTCGTTACGAAGGCCCCATGACGCCCCCGTCCATCCGGGGAACGCTTCATTATCCGGGCCCCGCGGGCGGCATGAACTGGGGCAGCGTGGCCGTCGATGAAGAGCGGCAGCTGATGGTAGTGAACAACCTTCATCTGGCCTGGACCATTCACATGATTCCAAGAGAGGACGTTGTGAAGGGGACGAGGGCGGGTGCATCAGCCGGTTTTGGCATCGGTGGCCCGCAACGAGGAACACCCTTCGCCGCTCGCGTGGGGATGTTTGCTTCTCCGATAGGCTTGCCCTGCTTGAAACCACCCTACGGAGAGATCGCCGTAGTGGACCTCACGAGTCAAGAGATCCTTTGGCGTAGGGGTGTAGGGCCGCTCAACTTAGGATTTCCTTACACGGCAGGCTCTTTCGTGACTGCAAGCGGACTAATCTTTAACGCCGGTGTGATCGACGGACGGTTACGCGCTATGGATACGCTGACGGGCGATGTCGTCTGGCAGGACGAGCTCCGTTCGGCTTCCGACGCTACGCCGATGAGTTACGTGAGTCCGACGACGGGACGACAATACGTATTGGTCACTGTGCCTGGAAACCAGAAGTCGGGTGGAAGCGTGATCGCTTACGCTTTGGCGGAATAAACCTGTCTCTCGTGACCGAATTACTCCTGTCGCTGACTCGTTCGACACTCTTTTGAGCGCTCGCTGCAATTCGACGTGAGATTGATGAAGTTAGAGGCAGGCCTTGCATGTTCGGGATCAATAACCGGGGGTAGATTCGTATGGCTATAAACCCCGAGCTTCCAGGTGGGTTCGTCAAGGACGTCATCGGTTATTGCGACAAGATATCGGTGTCACCGGGCGAATCCATTGCCTTAAAACTCAGCAGTTACAAGCCAGGGCCGGCACGAGGTTCGGTGGTCCATCTGATCAGTGGCGACGATAGACCTCATGGGACCGGATTTATCGAAGAAACCGTCGAAGCTAGTTTGGGTGAGTCGATCGATATTCCATTTCAATCTTTAGCCCTTGGTTCGTATGGATTAGTCCCCTCGATGCCCGAATTGACCGAAGGACATTTGAACGTTCTGGTTTACCCAACGCTCCCAAGAGAAGAACCACAGACTCTGCTCAATATGGCCGGCGTCAAGCTCTACCTCACCGAGCATGGGTTTGGGGTGTCGTCGTCGGGTGCGGACTTGTTTATTGAAATATCCGTTCAAAGCCATCGATGGTACGACGTGTCGCTTGAGTTTGGACATCCCGTCACCCTCAAGATCAAAAAACTACCGTCAGGTAGTGCCGAAAAACTTTTGATTCGGACGATTATCGGCGACGTTGATCTTGAAATCGGGGCGGGTGATTGGATTTTTGCTGCAACCGAAGCTGCGATCGATTGCTTTAACGGTCGGTTGGAAGCCCCCTCGATTCAGTCGGATGGTGAAACTATTGCCCGTTGGGATTTTTCGTTGGGTATTGATACGCAGGTCATAAAAGATTCGTCGGAGCACGGCCGAGACGGCCTGCTGTTTCAAACGCCCACGAGGGCCGTCCGTGGAGCGTGTTGGGACGGGGCGTATCAAAACTATCAAGATGTGCCAGCGCAATATGCAGCAATCCACTTTCATGAGGATGACTTGACGGACGCAGGTTGGCGAGATGTTGTCAGTTGGTCGGTCCCTAAGCATCTTCAGAGTGGGCAGTATGCGTTCAAGATCATCCAAGAAGACTCGGAGGAGTACGTCCCATTTTTCGTGCGCGCCCCGAAAGGTCGGCGGGGATCAAGCATTGCCTATTTGGTCCCTTCAGCGACCTATCTAGCCTACGCAAATATCAGGCTCGCTTCCGGAGGTCTATTGGGAGAGACACGCATTGTCGACGCGAATCAGGCGTTCTTGTCGGCACACAAAGACGTCGGTTTTTCTCTCTACGAGCATCATGCGGACGGCAGTGGTGTGCATTTTTCCTCGCGACTTAGACCCGTTCTTAATTTCAGACCGAAGACGGGGACATGGGCATTTAATGCCGATACACATATAACCGCTTGGCTAGCTGCTATCGACCAAGATTTTGACGTCGTTACAGATGAAGATCTTCACCTCGAAGGTCTCGATGCAATTGACGGTTATCGTGTTCTCATCACCGGCAGTCATCCAGAGTACTACTCAACCCCTATGCGAAATGCTCTGTCCGAGTGGCTTGCACAGTCTGGTCGGCTGATGTACTTGGGGGGAAATGGTTTTTATTGGCGAATCTCCTTCTGTCCTGAAAACCCCGCAATTATTGAAGTCAGGCGCGCTGAGGATGGCACCAGGGCCTGGATCTCAAATCCTGGCGAGTACTATCAACAATTTGATGGGCAATACGGTGGATTGTGGAGACGTCTGGGTGGTGCTCCCAACGAATTGGTGGGTATAGGTTTTGCAGCTCAGGGGTTTGACGGGGGAAGCTATTACAGAGTCCGTGAAGGAGCGAAGGATCCGCGAGCGGCTTTTATTGTGGCCGGTATCGATCAAACGGAGATTTGGGGGGACTTTGGCGTTCAAGGAGGAGGGGCCGCCGGGGAGGAGATCGACCGATGGGACGCATCGCTCGGATCACCGTTGCACGCTTTAATCATAGCCACATCGGAAGATCACAATGTAGGGATGCTTCGGGTCAAGGAAGAGTTTCACATGATGCATCCGTTGACGAGGGACTCGAAGGTAAGAGCCGACATGACGTTTTTTGAGACACCCTCCGGTGGCGCCGTGTTTAGCGTCGGATCTATCTCATACACGGGTTCGTTATCTCACAACAACTACGACAACGTGATTGAGACGTTAACGAGAAATGTGTTGAAAAGGTTCAATGACGCTGTGCCGTTTGATTATCCCCCCGACGAATAAAGTATGCTTCGAGCTTATTCAAAGGAATGAAAGGAGCTGGCTGTGAGCAATCAACCTCAATCCACCGTTGTCGAGTTCCAGATTCGGCCCGAAAGCAATTCCATGGAAGAGTGGCTCTCGGAATGGAACAAGCGCGCTGTCGATGCGCGAGATGGTGAACCTGAAACACTAGCGTACGCAGCGGCCATCAACGTGGAAGATGAAAACGGCGTGCTGATCTTCGAACGCTACGCCCATGGTGAATCGAGTCTGAAAATACACTCTGAACGGCCAGCACATAAAGCCCTGATGGACGCCATGGCAGAACGAAATATGACCAAACGGATGGTCTATGCCAGTAGCTTCGCTGACGCACCGAATTACGGATGGTGGTCGAGGCCCGAGCGCGGAGACCTGGCGATCTCGGAAGGTGCGATTTTGGTGCTGCTTGGTATGCGCTTTTCGGACGAGGCAATGCGTGACAAGTTTGTCGAATTGACGAATGGACACGCCGATTATTGCCTTGCGAACGAGCCAGACACGCTGATTTACAGTGGTGGCTTTGCCAATTCAGATAACGATCGTGCCGACATTAAGGAAGGCGACCTCCTATTCGTGATGGCGTGCTCCGATATGGCGGCAGTAGATAAACACAGCAACGATCCGCAGCATATTGCGTTAGGGTCGAAGTTCCTCGAAGCCGGAGTAACATCTGAAAGAACCTTCATGAAAACCTACCGGACCACGGGCTATGGATTCATGTGGCGTTGAGCCCTATCTTCACGCAAAGTCCTTAATCGAATTTCACCCTGGTGATTGAGTGACACTAGATTATTCTTCGGCCAGCTTATGATTCGCGGGGAGCCAGACCGGCGAGCTGGACGGATGAACCGACTATTATTAGTGAGTCTTTGTTGCTTTCTAGCGGGCAATGGGCCGCTATATGCAAAAGAGACTAAGGAACGAGAGCAACCGCCGTGGTTGCGAGCCCAGGTCGTGAATGCATCGATGGACATTGAGATGACCGTGACGCAACAGGGTATTTTCAGGGAGGCGGTAGGTAGCTTTCTCGACGGACTGACGGGTGAATATGTTTCCATGGCGAAGCAGCAAAAAGATGATATCCCCCGACGGATGAAACAGGCTCGAAGTCGGCATGCACGAAAAATGGACAAGAAAATGCGTACGGCCCTGGACGATCAACAATACGCTCGTTATCTCGTGTACCGAGCGCTATTACTGACATCAACGGACACCATGGTGGACCCGCAAACTAGAGGCGGGACGCGCGCTAGATTTGCCGCTAATTGTAGGAAAGAGGCGTTTAGGATATGGCGACCGACCACATGGTGTCCCGTCGCCGACGCATCCTGAGGAACGCGCGATAACCTGAACACCGATTCGCAAAACGTCTGATCAATGCAGTGAAAAAGTTATTTGTCTGCATCCACGATGCCGTTCACATTGGACCGTCAATACTTAGCGCCCTGGCGATCAATCGAACCACATGCTGACGGATCGCGATCTTGGTTATCCTGAAATGGCGATATCAGAGAATCTAATGGACGGCATGAATGCGTGTCGGTTCATGTCCCAGCGTCGGCTTTTTCCGATGAGGCTAATCTTGTTCAACATCTCGTAGAAATTGCCAGCCACGGTAATGTTGCGCACCGGCTTGACCCGCTCACCGTCTCGACACAAAAAACCCGATGCACCAAAACTAAAATCGCCGGCCACGGCATTGGCGCCGGAGTGAGTGCCGGTAAGATCGGTCAATTCCAGATACTCACCCGCAGTGACCGTGTCGTCATCTGCGTCACCCGCGCCGATTTCGAGCTGATGTAGCTGCACCTCGAGCGTTGATCGTGGCGAGCGTGCGCCGTTACCTGTCGTTTGCAGGCCGAAGTGCGCCGCCGTTGCGCTGTTATGGATGAATGTTTCGAGACTGCCGCCCGAGATGAGTGACGTGCGAGCCGTCGGGCTGCCTTCATCGTCAAACAGCGCGTAACCGAAACCGTCATCCAACAAGGGTGAATCAAAAAGATGAAGCCTTTTATCGGCGATCATTTCACCAACTTTGTCACGCATCGGGTTGATCCCGTCTTTTGCAGCTTTGCCAGAGAACATCATTGAGAACGTCGAGAACATCGTTGGCTGACATTGCGCGTCGAATATTACGTCGTAGTGTCCGGAGGGAATGGCCTCTCCGTGCAGTAACGCTAGGCAGTTGGCGTGAGCTGTATCGACGATATTGTCAATGTCGAGCTCATCAAACCGTCTCGCACCTTGTCCCCAACCTTCCATAACGTTCTTGTCGCCTTCTTCGACGAGGGCGGCTGCTTGGGAAAAACACGCGCGGACCTTAGATGTTGCCTCGAGTCCTGCCGTAGAAAAGATCCGTTGAGCAGCGGTCACGTCCGAGACGCCGTTGTAGGGGACATTTTTGACTTTGTCTCGGGACCCAAGCTCTCGTTCTAATCTTAGTACAGCGTCGATCTTCTCTTCCACGGACACATCGTCGGTGGGTGCCAGCACGGCGTCGTCAGTGCTCAACCTAATACTCGTGTTGGGTATTTTCTCATTTGCGTCTGTACGGGCATAACCCGCATTGACCAACGCTTGATCCACCATCAATCGTAACGCCGCGGTATCAGCGGCCTCGCTGTAGGCAACGCCTGCTTTGTCGTTTTTGATAACACGGACACCGAAAACCTGGCTTGAACTCACCTTATGCTCTTCGAGCTCGC
>JAKUTI010000339.1 GCA_022448765.1 Pseudomonadales bacterium | reverse complement strand
ACCGGTTCGCCGATGGTATTGCAGACTACGGACTTCAAGACTAGACGGTTCCGGCGGCGCGGAATCCTTCAATCTCTGCCGCGCTGTATCCGGCTTCCGCGAGGATCTCGTCGCTGTGTTGACCGAGATCCGGTGCGGTTGCGGAAGGCTGAAGCGGCGTCTCACTCATGCGGATGGGCGTGCCCACGACACGATGGATTTCGCCGGCATCGTCTTCGACTTCGACGAAATAGTCGTTGGCCCAGACTCCCTCGTCTTCGACTACCTCGGCGTAATTGCGGACGGGCGCAAAACGAGCTCCAGCTTGTTCAAGTAACTCACACCATTCGTCGGTCGTTCTCTCGAGGAAAATGGGTTCGAGCTCGGCCACTAAAGAGTTTAGATCTTCTGGAGAAAGTAGTAGTGCGTCGAATCGAGGATCCATTGCCATTTCTGGACGGCCCACGAGCGCAAAGAAAACGTCTTTCGCTTCGGCGGATAAACCAATCAGGCCGATCCAACCATCCGCCGTTTGAAAAATTCGATAAGCGGCGCGAAGCAGTGGATGACCGAAATTTGACCGGCCCGGGACGTTTCCGGTTAGCAGATAGTGGGTATATTCCGTGGCTTGAGCCCAAATCTGACCACCCACGAGGGAGACCTCGATTCGTTGGCCGCGCCCTGACTCATGCCTAGCGTTTAAGGCGGCAAGAATGCCGGAGGCCATGTTAAGGGAGCCGATATGGTCGGCGATGAATACGCCGACCGGCGTGGGTGGATCGCCCTCTCGGCCGGTGGTACTGATTAGACCGCCTGCGGACTGACCCGCAAGATCGGCGCCTTCCCGATGGGCATCTGGACCGACTGGTCCAAATGTACTCCCAGCGGCCCAGATTATGCGTGGGTTGATTGCAGCTAGATCTTCGTAACCCAGACCCCATTCGTCGAGCGTGCCGGGCTTGAAATTGCTGATCACGATATCGGCTGTTTCGGTGAGCTTCCTGAAAATGTTAGCCCCTTGTTCGTGTCTTAGGTCAAGGGTTAGACCCTTCTTACCGCGATTGCAGCCGATGTAAACCGCACTGCGCAGATCGCCGTCACCAAGAAAGATGTACCGGCCCTGATCGCCGATCCCGGGCAACTCAACCTTAATCACGTCAGCGCCCATATCGGCCAATAGCGCAGCCGCTTGCGGACCTTGTATCAACAAGCCCACTTCGATGACCTTAATACCGTCTAATGGTCCCGCCATGTTCCCTCCCACGTTGCCTTAATGCGTTATCACCGCCTTCCCCTGGATCCATGGCGAACGTTGTCCACGTTCACGAAAAGACCAAGTCCGACGGATGCGCCACGCGTTTTACCAGCGGTAAAACTTGAGGCTCGTAAATCTCTTTGAAAGCAGTTGCTTCCCGATGCATTTCCAGATCTGCCGAGGTCTCCCACTGTTCGATCAGCATAAACAAGGATCGCTCGGTCTGCGACTGATACACCTCGAACCGGTTGCAACCTGGTTCCTGTCGAGACAATTCTCCTTGCCGACGCAGCAGTACGTGGACCGTTTCGATATCGGCCTGGTTGGCGACTTCTAGCATGACGTTGTTGTAGATCATTTTTGTTCCGATTCCACCGACATTGAATTCTAGGCCGAGCGGCATTGGGTTTTCGATGGCGGAACCAGGGAATACGCAGAATGATCAGATCTTCGGATTAATGGAACTTGGTAATCGGTTGGATGAACTTATTGCCATATACACGTCGGTGGCATTTTTTGGTCGACGATGGCAGTTTGAAAAATACGCCCGGACGAGAGGAACCCTGGATGGATTTTGATTTTATGACCGGTAATTTGCCTTGGTCCGAAAGTGCCGAGTTGGCTCAACG
>JAKUTI010000338.1 GCA_022448765.1 Pseudomonadales bacterium | reverse complement strand
CCTCGGACTCAATAAAACGCCATCTTCCAAGTACCCATATCGAGAAAATGTCGCGCCGTAATCAACAACCATTCTTTGTGAAACAGACCATGTATCGTCTGCATCAATACTTCCGACCTCACGCGCCAGAGCATCCAGTGCTGCACTATCAATGACACTTGGTTGTAAGTTTGCTCTCTGCAAATAAGACTGTTTGCTGTAGGACATCGCTAGTTGCAAACTGTGGTCCGGCACCGGACCGGCAACATATTGGCCGGCGATCGCCCACGAAGCCGGCACTCCGGTTGATACATCGAACGTGCCTTGCACAGCCCAGTCACCGCTATTCACTGGAAGAAGAGACAAGTAAGCAACCTGGCCTGGCAGAGAACGCCGCGACCAAAGTTGCCCTAAGTCGTTTACCGTGGTCCGGGTTAAGAACTGAACCTCACCAGACATTGGGGCACCCCCTAAAAGTCTGGAAAGAGGATTCGCTGTCGTTGACGCTGATTTATCGAAACCGGCAATACGATCTTCAATATCCGAGTCCGCCAACTCTCCGGCGTTCGAAATAACAGCTGGCATCTCACGCAAGTTCTTCAGAATACTCCGCCTAGCCCGACGTAACCGCCACGCCTGCGGACGATGGTCATGGGGAGTCAATACCGTTTCTGCCGTAACATCGTTCTCGTCCGACTCGTCAGGCTCTGTCTGTCCACCCCCACCCGAACTTGACAGATATGAATCGACGCCAGCACCACTCAAGTGCGCAGAGTCAACGCCATCATCAAAACCCGCCAATTGAACCAAGGAGGAAGTTTGCGACCCATCGCCCAACACAACCGTTTCATGTGTAGAGCTATTGGCAACCACTTCTATAGAACGACTAATTCCAGGAATCGAAGTGAGGTGGGTTCGTAAAAGATACCGGCCAGGAACAAGATCACCAACACGGAAGTCACCACGCCCGTTTAAAAAAACGAGCTCCGTTCCACTGGGCCCAGTAAGCGAAAGCAAGACACGTGCTTGGGAAGCGCCGTTAGGGAAGATCACTCGGCCAACGACCTGACCATTCGCCGCTTCCTGTTGACCTGAACCGATTGTGCGAGCCACATCCTGCTGAGCCACTGCCGGTAAAGCCCACAACAAGCCCGTAGCGAACCCGACCGCGACAAGTAGGTTACGTGACATTACTTGCTCGCCAAAAGATGAAAACGCCGTCACAACGCCAACGGCTGCTTTCGAGTTAATTACCGTTATTCAACGGTAAAATCAGAATTGTACACCTGCTCAATCGATTGAACGTTATCAATTACCTTAATTTCCAGCCTATACGTAGACGGTGGAAAACTTCTAAGCGGCACTGACGTATCAACGACAATTTGATTACCCAAAGTCAGATCAAACCCATCGTCCAATGTTTCCCCATTAAATTCCAATGGATTGATCTTGTTGAAAAATTCTTCACCCTCAGCGGTTTTCGTATAGAAGCTGATATCAACACTAACATTCGGCGTTCTTCCATTATCACTGCCAGGGTTGTATACAAAAAAGATGACGGCCAATCGTTCATCTGTACCGAACGTCGGATCAACCCTGGGCGTAATACGAGTATTCCCAAATGTGAAAGGATTTCGCCGCAGGTCTTCGGCGTCCGGAACACCACCCAGCGTTTGAATATCATCATCACCCGTAATAAACATGGTGCTAGCCGTCAATTCATCGTTCCATTGATCGGGCACGGTTACACGCGTCGTCAACAACCTGATTGGCGACTCTGACAAGTCGTATTCGGTATCCCCCCCTGAACTACCACGAACCGCGAGGTACAGGTCATAGACCCCACCCGGCGCTTGAAACCCACGACTGAATTCAATCTCCCCTCCATCATTG
>JAKUTI010000337.1 GCA_022448765.1 Pseudomonadales bacterium | reverse complement strand
TCTTCTAAAATAAAGCAACAATCGAGGCTTCGTGTCGGCGCAATATAGAGATGAGTCCCGTCGTACTTGACGTAATCGTGTTCATCGACGCTCGTCTCGAGCGTGTAAGTCGTGGTGTAACTTCCGCCACCCGACGATGACTCAGTATCGGCCGAGGTGGCCGCAAACGCTCTTGGCTGCGCACTTTGTGCAAGCTTGTTCTTAAATCCGCTCCGAATCGACTCCAGCAACTGACTGTCTGACGAGACAGGGATTAGTAAACCCGGCGTCTCACCAGTAACCGGGGGAATAACGGGCGGCGTTACGCTCCCGCTTGAACCCCCTCCGCCACAGCCAGCTAGGAGCAGCGGCAGCACGGCTATGTTTACTCGCCACAACCCGCCTTTTGGTCTATCTATGCTCTTAACCATCGGCATGAAGTCGCTCACGAACGGAGGGCACCACATCCCGAAACAATTTCTCTAAACTCTCGTTCATCTGCACCGGTCGAAGACCAGGCGGCGCGCCCCAGGTCACGAGATCCGTCATGCCGAACTCAACAATAAATTCGACCAATGCATCAACGCACGTATCAACATCCCCGATGATCCAAGTCTGCGGTATACGGTCACCGTCAATCCCCATCCCTTCGCCGCTCTCCTCGAAGAATCGTTGGTACAACTCCATCCGATATCGTTCGGCGGCCCGAACTGAGGGCCAATCGCGCTCACGATCGTTCGTCACCAAGATTCCACGAATCAACCCCACGCGATAGTCCTCCGGATGCCTCTCAGTAGCCCGAAGGGTACTCACCCAATGATCGAAGGCATCCGCTCGAAGACCTTGCGGCAAAAGATGTGCGTCGAACCGAGCCGCGCGTTCTGCACCTTGTTTGGACATTGCAGCTATCCACAAGGGTGGCCCTCCTGGTTGGACGTAACCTGGCCGAATAACGATGTCGTCAAACTGAAAGCGTTTGCCATGAAACGAAAATGCGTCGCCCGCGAAACACCGCTGTAGCACCTCGATGCTTTCGTCCATCAGCGAAACGCGTCGCGACGTCGGTATCCCAAAACCGCGAAATTCATGCGGGGCGTAGCCCATACCCGCACCGATCTCGACACGACCATTTGAGATCTGGTCAAGAACGGCAAGATCCTCTGCCAACCGAATAGGATGATTAAACGGAAGCAAGCAAATATCGGTAGAAAACCGAACCCGATTAGTTAGGGAAGCCATAGCGCTCGCGACCGGTATCCAGCTAGGCAAATACCCATCTTCAACAAAGTGATGTTCGGTGAACCAGACGATGTCCGCGCCGAGTCCGTCTAACCATGTAACTTGCTCAAGCGCTTCAGCGTATAGTTGTTGATCCGAAACACCAGAATCAGGTGGGTTTCGAAAGTCGTAACAAACGCCAAACCTTGGTTCAAATCTCGGCATCACGACCGTCCTTCGATTCATCGGTCAATCCCGTCCAGAACAACGCCGCGACTGGCATGCAAGATAATTCTTCATCAACAGGCCTCGACATATTTCGTTTCTTGTTCAACGTAACTCATCTCGGCTCGAACGATGTGTAGGAATCTTTCGCGCGTGCTCGGCTCGACGCAAGCGGATGCATCACGCCAGCGCCGGCGGGCCAAACCCCCGGTTCGGCCTTAACGTGGCGACATAAATGTTGGGCGTGCGGGCTTAGAGTCTCCCAAATCTCGTACGGCATGGTTTTTGCCATCCCTGGTCCACCCGACCACGGCGCTAAATATTCGACATTAGGCAATGCTCGTACCTCACGGCCAACATTTGGAGTCGCGCCGTGCCAAGCTCGATTGTCTCGAAATACGCCTGCGCCCGCCGACGCACCCACCAAGGTCGACAACCGCATCCACTCGGGCTCCTCTTCCGGTG
>JAKUTI010000336.1 GCA_022448765.1 Pseudomonadales bacterium | reverse complement strand
GCAACCGGAGAAAACGTCCTATGGTCTCAACCAGTTGGCTCGCAAGCCTATGGTGGACCTGTTGTCGCAAACGGCCGTGTGTACGTCGGAACCAATAACGAAGGTAGACGAGACCCGGCGATTGAGGGCGACAAGGGTGTCGTCATGGCGTTCGAATCAACATCCGGGGATTTCCTTTGGCAAATGGTTCATCCAAAGCTAACGTCTGGACGCGTAAACGACTGGCCCTTGCAAGGCGTATGCTCCACGGCATTTATGGAAGGCGACCGCATCTATTACATCTCAAACGAAGCACATATCGTCTGCCTGGATGCACGAGGATTCAAAGACGGTGAAAACAACGGGCCCTTTATGGACGAAGAGTTCACAGATGACAATGCCGGCGACATTATTTGGTCGTACGACATGATCGGCGAACTCGATGTTTTTCCTCACAACCTCGCGACAGGCTCACCCCTCATTATTGGTGACGTCCTGTATACCGTCACAAGTAATGGTGTCGATGAAGGACACGTCAATATCCCATCTCCATTTTCGCCCGACTTTATTGCCGTCGATAAAAATACAGGTGAACTTTTGTGGGAAAGTAATCCCGTCGGCGAAAACGTTTTACACGGTGCCTGGACTAACCCCTCCTATGGCGTCATCAATGGGCAAGCGCAGGTTATCTTCGCTGGTGGTAATGGTGTCCTTTATTCACTCGATGCAGAAACAGGCGAGCTCATTTGGGAATTTGACTGCAACCCACAAGAGGCCGAATGGATCCTTGGTGGACGAGGCACCCGAAACAACATCCTCGCTACACCGGTTATCTATGACAACAAGGTATACATCGGCGTCGGACAAGACCCAGAACACGGAGAAGCACCAGGACATTTCTATGCGATCGACGCGACCGGCACAGGTGATGTCACGGATACTCACACGATCTGGCACCGAGGCGGCGAAGATTTCTATCGTACGATGTCAACAGCCGCGATCGATGACGGCGTCCTCTATATCTCAAGCCTTTCCGGATTCCTTCATGCCCTCGATCCGCAGACTGGTGAAGAATTTTGGACATACGATGCATTTGCTGCCGTTTGGGGTTCGCCATACGTCGTAGACGGCAAAGTGTTTCTCGGTGATGAAGATGGAGATGTTGTGGTGCTCCGCGCCGGAACAGAAATGGAAGTCCTCGGTGAATATAATCTCGGAGCAGCAGTTTATTGCACGCCAGTGGCCCGAGACGGCGTTCTCTACATCCTGACGCGCAATCGCATTTGGGCTTTTCAGGAGGGCGCGAAAAGCGACCCGTTCTAATGGAAATACCCCAATAACGATCCTAGGGCTGAGAAGCGAGCCGACCAACACATCAATAGCAGTTATTCTCGTGCTTCCGGGATAAGCTCGAGCACCAATCTCTCACCGTCACGCATGACGATGACTTCCGTTGGCTCACCCTCCTTCAAAACATCAAGAGCGTAAGTGTAATCGTAAATATCTCCAATACTCTGGCCTGCAAGGCTGACAATAATGTCGCCTCCCTGTAGCCCCGCCGCCTCCGCGGGGCCACCACCAACAACTCCTGATAACAACAACCCGTCGACCTCTTGCGCATAGTCTGGAATGGTACCGGTAAAGATCCGCATCATTGCTTGGCCGGCGCGCTGACCGCTCTGTTCCACCTTGATGAAGTCCGGGGGGGCAACTCGAGATACCAGCTCAGCGGCAACGGCACGACCCAATTCCGTCACTCGGACGAGTCCTTCGTAGTTAATCAAATCTGGATCATCGGTTGGTCGATGGTAATCTTCATGACTTCCAGTAAAAAAGTTAAGACTCGGCACCTCGGCCGCATTAAGACTCATAACGTCCGTAGGTAAATACGGGTCAGAAACGAACGACAGCTCGAA
>JAKUTI010000335.1 GCA_022448765.1 Pseudomonadales bacterium | reverse complement strand
ATTTCTTGCGGTAGGTATCGAGGGTCGTTTGATCCGGCAAATCGCCGTATAGGATCATGTAGGCGACCTCTTCAAATGTGGCATGCTCAGCAAGCTCTGAGATGTCGTAACCACGGTAAGTCAAACCTGTACCAGTCTTCCCCACAGTACAAAGCGCTGTCTCGCCCGCTGACTGACCTCGTAACCCTGCTCCGCTAAGTTTCTTATCCACCATCGTCCGTGTCCCCACTAAATAACTTGTCAAGCTTCTGCTCGAATGCGTGATAGCCAAGGGTTTCGTACAACTGATCTCGGGTCTGCATCGCTGCAACCACGTCCCGCTGAGTCCCCTTGGATCTAATTTCCTCGTAAACGTTCAATGCTGCATGGCTCATCGCTCGAAATGCCGAAAGCGGGTACAACGCCATGTGCACGCCTACCCGGCGAAGGTCATCGACACTGTACAAGGGCGTCGCACCAAACTCCGTGAGGTTCGCGAGTACGGGAACGCTGACACAATCCACAATTTCTCCATACATCGAAACGTCCGTCATCGCTTCCGCAAATATCGCGTCGGCACCCGCCTCCACGTACGCTTGCGTTCGATCTAATACTGCGTCGAAACCGTCGACGGCGAGCGCATCGGTACGCGCCATCACCATAAAGGCCGGATCAGTTTTCGCATCAACCGCCGCTTTGATTCGATCGCACATCTCTTCTGCCGGGACAATCGCCTTATTCGGCCGGTGACCACAGCGTTTCTGTGCGACTTGATCTTCAATGTGGACTGCACCCACTCCAGCGCTCTCCATTTCCCGTATTGTCCTCGCGATATTAAAAGCGCCGCCCCATCCCGTATCGATATCAACGAGCAAAGGGGTTTCCGTTGCAGCCGTAATTCGCGCCGCATCGGTGATGACGTCCTGCATCGAGGTGATACCCAAATCGGGCAGGCCATAAGACGCAGCCGCTACACCACCCCCAGAAAGGTACAGGCATCGAAATCCGACTTGCTCCGCCATCAAAGCTGCGTACGCATTAATCGCACCAACAATCTGTAGTGGTTGCTCCTGGGCGAGTGCGCCCCGAAATCTCTCACCCGCAGTCGACACCGCCTGGACCTCCTCAGTCACTGAACTTACTAAGGCCGTCTTTCAGCTCGGCGTATGTCGATACCGTCTCAATCGCCGGAAACCGATCCGATATCGAAGCCGGGGCATTGAAGAAAAAGCCTTTATCCGCCTGTTTCAGCATACCAATGTCGTTAAAAGAATCACCCGCCGCCATGACTCGTAGATTTAACGATTGCAGTGATCGTACCGCCTCTGTCTTCGGATCATTTTGGCGCAACCGATACCCAACGATACGATCTTCAACGATTGTCATTCGGTGACACAGAAGAAATGGACTGCCTAATTTCTCCATCAACGGTAACGCAAGCTCATAAAACGTGTCGGAAAGGATCGCCAACTGATAGCGAACGCGCATCTCGTCCAGGAAGGAAACAGCTCCGTCCAAAGGTTCAATCTTCTCGATCGCTTCGCGAATGGTGCTGAAATTAACGTTATTTTGTGTCAGCGCCGACAAACGATGAACCATCAACTCGTCGTAATCAACCACGTCTCGAGTGGTGAGTAATAACTCTTCAATCGCGGTCACCTCGGCAATCACTTCCCATATCTCAGGAATGAGAACACCCTCTAGGTCAAGACACAGTACGTTCATTGAGACGCCTCCAAGGGGGCGCGTATGTTACGGGAGCAAAGAGCACAAGCCTAGAGGGAGGGATTAGAAGACCCTTCATCCAATAACAGGTTGTAAGCATATGACGAAGAATTATTGTTTCCGCCAACAGGGCGCTGCTACATTCGCATCCCTATTGACGCATTCACGCTGGCAGGAAACCAATGGTATCAACCAGCACGATACTTGCTAAAGACC
>JAKUTI010000334.1 GCA_022448765.1 Pseudomonadales bacterium | reverse complement strand
GGATTGCGGGGAATCATCACAATTCCGTGGCAACAAGTAGACATGCAGGTTCTGGTGAAATCAGACGGTTTTCCGACGTACCACCTAGCCGTTGTTGTGGATGACCATATGATGGACATCACGCATGTCTTAAGGGGCGAGGAATGGATCAGTTCGGTACCCAAGCACGTTCTCCTGTACCAACATTTTGGCTGGGAGATGCCGAGTCACTACCACCTGCCGTTGTTGAGGAATCCCGATCAGACAAAGATGTCGAAACGGCGCAATCCGACGAGCATCAATTACTACCGACGTTGCGGCTACCTCCCGGAAACGCTACTGAATTACCTCGCGCTGATGGGCTGGTCGATGCCAGACCAAAGCGAGATGTTTTCGTTTGATGAAATGGTCGAAGCTTTTGATATCGATCGAATGTCCGCAGGCGCACCAGTATTTGATATCGAGAAATTGAACTGGTTAAACGGTCAATACATACGAGACATGTCAGCGACTGCATTCATGGATCGGGTTGCCGAATGGGCGGTCAATCGAGAACGATTCCAGGAGCTGGTGCCGCTGGTTCAGGAACGCACGGAACGCTTTATCGACCTATTACCCCAAGTCGACTACCTTCTCGGTGAACGGGCCGGGATTACACAAGCGAATTTTGAGCACAAGGAGTTGGGTGAAGGGGACTGTATACGGATCCTTGATCACGCCCTCAGGACCCTTGAGCGGACGCGGAGTTGGGAACGGGACGACTTGTTCGATGAGTTGAAGTCGTTGGCGGAAGCCATGGACGTTAAGTTTCGAGATTTTTTGTTTCCGCTGTTCGTTGCTATATCGGGACGTGACGTTTCATTGCCTTTGTTCGACTCCTTGGCGTTTCTTGGATCGGATCTATCCCAGTCACGTATTCGAACAGCGATCGATGCTCTCGGTGGAGTGTCAAAAAAAGAACGGCGGCGCCTGGAACTGGAGTTTAAGGATTTGGATCGGTGACGCGTATACGCTGTTGCGCTTGGCTCGTTTTGGCGCTTTTCACCACGTTCGAAATGTTCGCGGCGAGCGAAGATAACCAATCGATCGCGGTTCCTACACCCTCTGCGAAGGAAACATCGGTCGAACGTCGAGAACGTATTGATATCGAGGTCCAGGAGATTCTCAACACTGCGCTCGACGATGACGACTACGGTGAAACTATGCGCTGCATTTGGTCGCATCGCTACGACAAGATCGAATTGATTGACGAACGACGGGTTATTTTCTATGGCGGTCGTAACCGCGCATGGTTGAACCATTGGAAACACGGAGACCACTGTGCTGGCAAGTTATACAGTCACTACCGGATTGGTGTTGAGCAGCGCTCGAGACAAGTGTGTGAACACGACCAGATATTCTTCATCGATATGAACATGGGTATGCGTCGCGTAGGACCTAAGTGCGTTCTTGGAAAGTTTGAACCCATCACGCGAGAACAGGCCGATTACATCAAGGACGTTGCCGGGGTTAAGTGATAGGCGGGGATTGCGTTGACACGTTAATTGGCGCGCACGTAAGATCCGCGGTCCTTCGTCGGGGCCATAGCTCAGCTGGGAGAGCGCTACAATGGCATTGTAGAGGTCGGCGGTTCGATCCCGCCTGGCTCCACCAACATTAGGGCGTTCCACATCCGTACCCCGACAGAGACCGACGCCATTCGATGGAGGCTGGCGCTAGGCAGGTCGCGAGGCGCGAATAATCCGTGACGGACCCTCTAGGAAGGACCCGCTGGTTGTTGAAGCCGATGCAATGGCGACAAGATCCGATCGGTGGACTGATGGTTGGGACGCCAGAAAATATGTTCCAAAGGCATTTGCTGTGGCCAAACTTCGCCAAGGTCGGTGAACTTGCCCAGGCGGTAATCGCACACTCGACAATTCCAACACTCAAACTGTTGATA
>JAKUTI010000333.1 GCA_022448765.1 Pseudomonadales bacterium | reverse complement strand
AGCTTTTGCGACTGCCTGTTGCACATTTTCGGGAAAACGTTCTTTGATCATCTTGATTCGGAGACGTTCCCGATGTGGACCTTCTATGGTGCTGATCTGATCTTTGAGCGGTTGCTGTTGTTCGTCGATTAGACCATTGGCCGTTTGATAAACCTTCGCATCTTCAAGGTCGAGAAGTGGCCAGTCTGTTTCCACATACCCGAAGATTGACGCCTGCATACTGTAGTAGTCGTTTTGCAGGATCGGATCAAACTTGTGGTCATGACAGCGAGCGCAGTGAACCGTCATTCCTAGGACGCCCCGTCCGATTGTTGCCAGAACGTCATCGAGATAATCGCGACGTCGTTCGGGGTTGTCCTTTTCACGGAACTGTACCCGCGGTCCGGCCCGCAAGAACCCGGTAGCGATGAGTGTTTCGTCGGTTACGTGGTCGACTTCATCGCCGGCAATTTGTTCACGGAGAAACTGGTTATACGGCTTGTCTTTATTGAAGGCGTCAATGACGTAGTCACGATAGCGCCAGGCGTTCGGACGCCGGTAGTCCTGCTCGAATCCTGTGGAGTCGGCATAGCGCGCGATGTCCATCCAATGTCGTCCCCAGCGTTCACCGTAGTGTGGTGAGGCCAGGAGCCGTTCCACTAGTCGATCCCATGCACCACGTTCGGTATCCGAGAGGAACTCGTCGATTTCGTCCAGTGTTGGTGGTAGTCCAGTGAGGTCAAGGTATGCGCGCCTAAGGAGCGTTACCTTGTCGGCCCGAGGTGCTGCCGTCACGCCTGCGTCTTCACGGGCCTTAGCCAAGAAGCGGTCAATGGGATGTCGGAACGAATCGGACTCCGGTACGGTAGGACGCGACGGAATTTGAAACGCCCAGTAATCGCGGGCATCCGGCGGCAGTACGCTTCTTTCGAGTTCGGTTAGTGCCGCGGAGGCCGATGTTGCGCCACCACTGTCCCAATGTGCGCCATCATCGATCCATGCGCGCACCGCATTCAACTCGGCATCATTGAGCGGGTCGCCGCTCATTGGCATTTGTGGTGCCTCAAGACCCGAAACGACTCTAAAAAGCCAACTATCTTCTGCGCGACCCGGCACAATGGCGGGCCCGCGCAAGCCACCTTCGAGTGCGGCCTCGCGCGAGCTCAGGTCGAGGTCTGATAATTGCGCGGCCTCGCCATGGCAATTCCAACAGCTCCGTTCCATGATTGGGCGGATGTGGTCAGTAAAGTTGATTGGTTCGGTTTGCGCATGAGCCGCCGCTGATACGCCGACTACCAATGCCACGCTACAGACGACTGTCAATTTCAGGCTTCGCATGTTGTCCTCGTACCACTACTTTGATAGTTCGTTCTTGTAATCAGGATTGTCTTCATAGCGTGCGTTGTGCAATATATTTTCGAGGCCGTAGTTTCCCTCATGGCAGACGTACTCATAGGTTGTACTATCGGTTTTTACCAGCGGCATCGTAAGGGTCCACGGTTCTGTCCAAGTCATGGGGTCATTAAACGTCGCTTCGTATTTTATCGTTTCCGGTCCGACCCGCGTAAAACGCTCAACGAGTTCTAAATGTTTAGTCGATCCTCGATATTGGGCCCGAGACGTCACATTTGTTGTGACGACGACGAGGGTGTCACCTTCCCAATGTCCGCGCTGGTCACCCGACCAGAGTCCGATGTTCCCC
>JAKUTI010000332.1 GCA_022448765.1 Pseudomonadales bacterium | reverse complement strand
TGCCCCATGTGCCACCTGACCAAACTCCAGTGTGCGGTCCGGGTGCATGTAAAGCAACACACGCTTGCGCTGAGTCTGCCACCACGCATGGCTCATGGCGGGGGCGTCGTACCAGTGCCGCTTGGCGTTAGGACTGTCACCCCTGTCTTTTAACATCCAGTTGGGCGCGGCCTGAAAGCGATCGACATCCGGCCCCGGGAGGTATTCGTCACGCACAACGAGATAACCTTCCGCAGTTAGGACCGTCTGCCGAGTCCAGACACTGTCCGCACCAAAGTAATTCCGATAAGTGAACTGGCCGAACGAATCCTCGTCTTGGTTTTCCGCGCGCAACGATTCGCGAACCAAAATGCCGCCGCGATTGTAGTGTGGCCGATGGTAGATAGGACGTGTGTACTCATTCAAAAACAACCCACCACCACTGCCGCGGTAGTCGAAGGAAACGCGGGTATAGTCGTCGTTGGCATCGAACTTCAAATCCAGCCCATTGAGTACCGCCGAAAGACTCGTCCCGGACTCCACGTTCAACTGCAGGCTGTGCCCGCCCCTGCGTCCATCCTTCACGATGCTCATCGCGACAGCCCGCTCCGCGCCGGTGAGTTCGAATTGCTCCTCACCACGGTGCTCGGTGAGCTTAAGTTGCTCAGGAATCCGATCGAGCGCCGCGAGTATGATGTTCCCTTTCGGCCCAGCCAAGCGCAGGTTTTGCAGACGGGTCGGCCGATCGAATTTCCCAAGGTAAACGGAGCGCAAATGGAAGTCGTTGTTCAGATACCAGTATCCGTCGACGTTTCCGTGGGCGTAGCCAAACTGCGGGTCATCGGTCCGGCGGAAGAGTTTGATCGACTTGTCATAGAACCAGTTTTTCGAATCGGGCGCCGTACGGCAATTCAGGGAGAACGGCAGCGACAACGACGCCAGTTTCCAAGTGTCCGCCCGCTCGCCACCCATCTTGCCGTCCTCCTCCCTGAACGGGAATGCCATGTCCGGAGGCAATACATTCAATAAGTCGTAGGCTGCCTGTCCCCAAAACCGGTTATTGTACTTGCCGGATGAGTGTAAAAACTTGGCACCATCCACGCAGTACTCGTAAAGCCGACCGGCTGCATCGTCGCAGCAGTGCATGTAGTTGTTGTTTCGATCATAGAGATAAAATGAAACAAACGGTTTGCCGCTCTCCCGTCCGGGGCAAAGATAAAGACGCTCCGGCACCCGATGCTTGAGCGGACTATAATAGCCAATTTTCGACTGACCGCTCGGCGCCCTTGGCTTGATGCCCCGCTCGATGAACCATTGGTATCGTTCGCGATAGGCGTCCTCGTATTCCATTGGCAAAGCTTGGCCAAGCGGAGGTCGTCCACCAAAAACCGCCTGCTCTGAAGCCCATAGAAACTCAGGATCCCTGTATTCCTTCGCCAAGCGATACCACACGTCACCATCGTTCACGCCCTCGGCGCCGCCGTAGTATTCCGCGTTCCAGGGGTCGAGGTAAATATGGTCGCGGCCTGTCTTGATCTTACCGCCGGAGTTCGGATTCCCGCGCACACCGCCCCCGTGCACGTAGTCGAGATAGCGCTTTACTAAGGCGTATAGCAACTTGCGGTCGGTCTTGAATTTGTCCATGCCTTCAGCCATGTCGATCCAGCCCTGCAGAAGCAACGGGCCGTAGGGATAATAGTTCGTCTCGGTCGTGTCCCCGTACTCGGTCAACTCGCGCCAAAGCGCATCCAGCCAGCGTCGGTGCGTCTTGAGTTCGGGCATATCGGGAAAAACCTTCAGCGCCACAGCCGGGCCTGCGTTCATGCCATACGGCCGATTGTTCACGCTACGCTCCAGCATGGGATAGTCGTAGCTTAACGCCATGCTCTGCCTAAAGATCTCGTAAAACTTGGCCTTCTCAATATTACTTAGCATCCCTTGCCTAGCCAGTTCCTCG
>JAKUTI010000331.1 GCA_022448765.1 Pseudomonadales bacterium | reverse complement strand
CCGATATTGAGCGACTGCAAGAGAGCGATAACGGGCTTCATGGCTTCTGGAGCAGCATCGTCTCCTTCGATCACGGCGATGGTTCTAATCATCTCGATCTCCTTTAGGATTGAACATTCTGCCGTTCAGACGTACGAGTTAAAAGAAATGATATTCGCCAGAACCTTGATGATTTTAGTGTTCATGGCTCCATCTGCTGGAGTTTATGCGGAAGCGCTCTCCGAGGAAGATCGTGGGCTCATCGATAGGGCAAGGGCGAAAGCGGGTTCGTCTCAGCACGAAATTTGCGCGTACACGTTTAGCTCTAACGACGGACAGACGACGACCCGGGTTCGATTCGATCCGTCTCGCGGAGCTAACCCATGGCGATTGTTGGAACGAGATGGTGAGAAACCTGAAGGCAGTGAAGCAGAAGAATACGAAGCCCCCTCCCAGGCCCGCATGTCGCACCCGGCAAACGTCGACGTCTCAAGCCTCGATAGTGACGATCTGCACGTGCTTCGTCGTGATCCGGATACCGTCGTTTTTGGCTATTCACCGAGGGACGAAAAAGGCGATCTAATCCACAAAAAAGTGTCTGGCGAGTTAACCGTGCGGCGTGAGGACGCTGTCCTTACATCGACACTGATATCGGGGGAAAATTTCCGACAAGCGGTGGTCATGAAGATGCGTGAATTTCGAATTCGCACCGCCCTCGACTACGATCCCGAAGTAGGAGCCGTGGTCATGCAAGCGATGGACATGACCATGGACGGCAAAATCCCCCTCAGGAGTATCCAGATGGACATGCACTTGGAGTTCGGAGATTTCGACTGTCCCTAATTAAGTAAGGACTTAAGCCTGCGTTTGCAGTGCAACGGTATCGGTTGGTGCACCACCCGTTCGCGCCAGATCGAGCGAACGTCTTGGATCCAACGCGTCACGTATCGCCTCGCCGATAAAAATAAGCAACGTTAATAGGGAGGCGAGCGTAATGAATACGAAAATCCCAAGCCAGGGAGCCTGTAGATTAGCTTTTGCCGAGGAAAGCAAGCGCCCAAGAGACGGCGAATCGATCGGCAGACCGAATCCCTGAAAGTCGAGGGCAGTCAGGGACGTAATGGAACCGTTGAGGATGAACGGTAAATAGGTAAGTGTTGCAACCATGGCGTTAGGCAGGACATGGCGTCGCAAGATGGTGGTTTCAGATACCCCCAGGGCTTTGGCGGCCCGAACGAATTCAAAATTCCGGGTCCTCAGAAATTCCGCCCGCACGACGCCGACGAGCGCCATCCAGCTAAATAAGGCGAGAATTGCGAGAAGCCAAAATACGTTTGGCTCGACAATGCTGGCAAGGATGATCAGTACAAACAGAATCGGCAAACCTGTTTGGATTTCCACCAAACGCTGGCCGATGAGGTCGACGAGACCTCCAAAATAACCTTGCAGTGCCCCGACCGTGACGCCGATCGATGAGCTGATTAGTGTAAGGCTGAGTCCAAAAAGAACTGACAAACGAAACCCGTAGAGAAGCTTGGCTAACACGTCGGTGGCGCCACCATCCGTCCCGAGCAAATGCACGCCGTCGGGGGGCGACGGTGCTACCTCGTAACTGTAATCGATCGTGTTGAACGAAAACCGAATGGGTGGCCATAGTGCCCAACCGTTTCCTTCGATAAGTTCGATGACGTAGGGGTCGCGGTATTCGGCTTCGGACTCCAATACGCCGCCAAGGTCTGTTTCTGTGTAACGAAACAACATGGGAAAGTGGAGCTCGTTCTCGTACGAGAAAACAATGGGTTTGTCGTTCGCAATAAATTCGGCAAATAAAGACACAACGAAGAGACCCAGAAAGATCCGAAGTGACCAAACGCCGCGTCGGTTTGACTTGAAGATTTCAAGCCTGCGCTGATTTAGCGGCGTCATTCTCGGGCCTCGAAATCGATCCGAGGATCAA
>JAKUTI010000330.1 GCA_022448765.1 Pseudomonadales bacterium | reverse complement strand
TCTTGTGTTCGACCGTGTCGACTGCAGCCGTGGCCCGTTGTCCGCCCGCAGAATTTTCTTGGGGTCTCAAACGTCTTATGGCAAGACCGGCCTATCGCCAGACGCGAGACGACGCCTCGCGTCTTCGACTGTTCGGTGAAACACGAGCAGTGCATCCGCATTGTCCTGCTCATCTGTGAAGTTATACGTGCGCCCGTCTCGTACCTTGATGCGTAAGTTATGTTCAAGGTAATCGATCGTGAACTCCTCCATGGCCTCAAGACTCACTTCAAAAGCGTCATCATCACTCGTCTGATACCGCAGACCGCTCGTGTTGGCGACGAGTTCTCCGGCACAATCGCCGAATCGGTGTTTGTGTATAACTGCCAAACGTTCATCGAGAGACACCTGCCTGAATGCCACAACAATGGAGGTCCGGTCTCCATTAATTTCAATATCCTCTGCGTAGGTTTCGTAACCAGTCGCAGACACATTGACCCGATATCGCCCCGGACCGAGCGTAGTGGACTCAAATGGCGTTGTGCCAACATAGCTCCGGTCAATGAATACATCGGCACCATCAACATCGGCCACAACCTGCAGCACAACTGGTTGCGGCGCCGCCACCGAGTCTGGTTCCGCCTCAACGACTGGCTCTTCTGTCGAAGGCAGGGGCTCAGTACGATCCGGTTCGGCAGGTAACGGGTCCGCTTCCCTGGGTACTGCTGGTGACACCGGCGCATCCGCAGGTGCCGCTACTGTTGGGGCATCAGCCACTGAATTTTGATCCAGGTCCGGCGAGGTTCTGAACAGAAACAGATATGCGGCACTGGCGATCACCACGACGGAGACCAGCGCATAGAGCCCCATCGGCTTCTTCGGGGGAAGATCATCGACATCGCGTAGTAACGTCATTCGTCCTTTCGTGACTCTAGTTATGCCATCGATCCGTTCGGTGCGTTACGATCGATCACAGACTTAATGGCCTCAGCGGTCACACTCAAATGAGAAGTAGGGGTAGTGCCGCGTGGATACATCTTATACGGGATAGTTTGTTTCCTTTTGGCGTTCGCCGCGGTGTCAGTCGGAAATTTTCCATTGGAAGATACGGAGACTTCCAGCGAGGAGATTCGGGCATTGCTGGTCACAGAATCTGTTGCGGCGGACTCGAGTCTCTACTAATAAGTATGATCGGTGCATCATGGAGATACCCGAACCAGCGTGTTGAGACGTCGCATGATTGAAACCATTGTCACGCACCCAGGCGGCGCCCATAAAGACGACCTTTTGGCCGTCTGCGTATTCATAGCCCGGCACCGGGTCCCAGTGTTCCGGCGAGACCCTACCGACGACGACCTCGCTGATGCGTCTATCGCGGTCGTCGATATCGGTGGAATCCACGACCCAGCGAAGTCCAACTTCGACCACCATCATTTCGACCGCGAACACCCGCCCACTTGCGCGCTGAGCCTTGTGCTGCACCATCTCGGTCTCCACGAAGACGCGCTGCATTTCTGCGATTGGCTCGAGCCTGCCGAGTGGTTGGATAGCCGCGGTCCCAAAAAGACGGCCGAATGGCTTGGTGTTCCCCGTAAAGCGATCTCGCAGCTCAACTCGCCCATCGACATTACGTTGCTTCGACGCTTCGCCCAATCGCCGTCGCATCAGCCGGGCGAGGCGCTGTACGAGTTCATGTGGATGGTGGGCGACGATCTAGTGACGCACCTAACCACTGCCCGTGAACGAATAACATTCGCCGCCGCTCACGTCGAGCGGTGGTCAATTCCGCATGCAGGCGAGACGATCGAAGCGCTGTTTCTTCCGCGCACGGATCCTGCCAGCGACGAGCCGAGCACGGCGGTGAGCAACTACATTCGGTCCAAGGATCTCGGGGAAGTCATTCAGGTCATCGTATACCCAGACCGCCGGGGTGAGGGGTACGGCATCGGACGCTACGAGGACCATCCGCGTTTCGACTTCTCACGCGTGCGACAAGAGCCGGACGTACACTTCGCGCACAAGAGC
>JAKUTI010000033.1 GCA_022448765.1 Pseudomonadales bacterium | reverse complement strand
CAATCGGACGATGAGCGGGACCCGTGTCACTTCGTCGAATTGGGACTGCTTCCGCCACAGCCCACCATGCTCGTTAAGGTGAAAGCCGTGGTCGCTGGTAAACACCACAATGGTAGATTTCGCAAGATCAAGGTCTTCGAGGCCTTGCATCAGCTGGCCCACGTACGCATCGGTCATAGATACCATGGCGTGGTAGGCCGCGACGGCCTGTTTCTTCTGGCGCTCGCTGTGAGCAGCATCATCGACTCTGATCTCATACCCAGGAGGTGGGATGTCTTCGGTGTCGCGTGCGGGCGTCGACCCCAAGCGGATTTGGTTCACAGGATGCAGTTTGAAGAACTCGGCAGGGCCGACCCAGGGCTGGTGCGGCTTGTGGAAACCGGCCGCAATGAAGAAAGGTTTGTCTCTGTTCTCAGCCATAAGTTGCACGACGCGCGTGGCGGTCGTTCCATCCGGCGTCATGCGCGGCGATTCTTCGGTCGCGCGCCACGATAACGGCAGCCCGACGGCACGGCCGCTTGGGGCAAGTACCTCGGCGCGTGACATGCCATCCTTCGACGCTTTGGTCCAGGTGTTATCTCGCACCTCCGATAGATCATGGCCCGGCAGATACCCCGGCACATGCAGGCGCACTGCGGGATCTCGCGACAACGCGAATTTCGAGACATCCCAGTCGATCGCATGCTCGAATCTGTTATGCATGACCTTACCGACCCGTGCGGTGAAATAGCCGTTATCGTCGAAATGCTCAGGCAGCATTCGCAGACCGTTACCAATCTTATGACGGGGCCAGGTGGAACCGTCATAGACGTCCACGGTCGCCGGCCTAAGGCCGCTCAGGAGCGATGCACGGGAGGGATTGCATACTGGATTCTGTACGAAGGCGTGCTCAAAGCGCACACCTTCGGCAGCAAGACGATCGAGGTTCGGCGTCTTCACGGTCGCGTATTGTGATCTCGTCTCCGACTTGAGATAGGACCCGAGCGCAATATTCAGGTCGTCCACGATGATGAAGAGTACATTCAGCTGATCGCCGGGTTTCACGTCGCGAATCGGTGCCGCAGCCAACAAAAGATAATGGGTCGTTAGGTCGTCGAGTGGCTCGGTGCCGTATGCAAACGACACGCTAAGCAGTGATCCGCAACCAAGTGACGCCCACACGACCATCCACCGCATACGCGCGTTTTTTAGTCGGACGGTGAGAAGAGACAACGCCCTCAGGGTTTGAACCATATAGGTGAAGACCAAGCCCTTTCTTGAATTGTCAGCGGGAAATCCGGTCTCGGTTGCACTCCAGCCTTAAGCGCGTCCCAAGTCGACCAGCGACAGGTTGGGTTTTCCAGCACGCGGACGTAATAAACCGCGCGCTGATTCGGATCAAAATCCGGGTCCGACCAGTTTGAAGCAAGCGAGGAATCCCCCTTGTCCCGCGAGATAGAACAATCGCTGACATCAACCGTGCTGTTGTTATCCGGGCATCGATGATTGATGGAATCCACTTCCAGTCCGTCCGAACAGCCCACGTCGTAGACTCTTTCCTGGGATTCACCGTTCTCTGAAACCCAACCTTTGATCACCTGAACCCGTTGCAAGGGCGCGCTGGCAAGGTCTTGAGTCGCCCATACCAAAAACTCCGGCGCCCCTCCCTCGCGGCTGCTCAAATGACCACCCATCGTCACCCCACGCTGGTACGCTTTCGACACCGCCTCCGGGTCTTGGAGATCCACGTCAAGATCGTAACCCGCAAAGAAACGGACCTTGATTCTTGGACCCGTAGTCGCAAACGTCTCTTTGCGGCGAAATGCATCAAATATCGATTCACGCGTATTCTCTTCCGCCCAAACACCCGTGAGACCAGATGCACCCCAGTACGTCATGTAACTTTGAGTGAATTGATCACCATCGTCTCCGCACCAAATTTGCTTCGCCGATTCGGTAGACTCCCCACTTAATTGCGTCGGCACCGTGCCAGGGCACGGGAACACGTCGAGGGAATCGCGAATTCCCTCCACCTTATCGAGCGGGATAGACCCTCGCCGATCTGGCGAACCATCCACCAAACCGACCTTACCGTAGAATTCGGATTCGTCACCGGCATAAGAAGCGTTGTGGGTGTCGCTCGACCCGATCAAGCCAAACTCAAAGGGATTTGCACGACCCTTCTCTTCAAGTTGCAATCCGTTCAGTAACGCCTCGCGCACGTAGCTGCCCGATACATTACTTATGACCGTGGTACTAATTCGAAATGGCATGATCTCGAAATCAGCCCATTCGTCATTCGTCGATAGCAACGGATGAGTATCAGAGGTGCCCTTGACCTGAGTGATCTCTACCAAAGGCTCGTTCCTCATCCTCAGCTCAGCATAGCTGTCGTCCAGTTCACTCCCGTCGAAATAGCCCAACCGAAACATCTCGCCATTCGAACCGTTGCTGTTGTGGGGGATAGCCAGGACATCAGTACCGCCATCTCGTTGGCGATCCATCCACCGCCATAAATCTTCCGGATTACCCGAATCAAGCCTTGAAAACGGTACCTCGGGCACGTCCGCACCGCGAAAAATAACGTTTCGGTGAAGGTTCTGATTTAGTGGAGCTGGCGTGTACTCATATCCTATGAACGTGGTGAATCGCCCTGGTTCGTAGTGTCTGTTCGCTGCGTCTACGATGTCAGACCAAGCGCTCTTAACCACCGGCAGGCCTTCGTATTCGTCGAGGATCTCTTCGTGGTTACCCGAGACGACAAAACGCACTAACTTCGCGAAAGCGGCCCGTCTTTCCTCGACGGTCTCCATCGTTTTAAACCAACCAGCCGTTGCGTGCGTCGATACCTTACTTTCGGGATCCAACATAGCTTCTGCGATGCCAAGAAAAACTGCGTGATCCGTTACCGAGTAGAAATCCAGGGGTTCTTGTAGGCGCATCTCAAAACCGAGGGCGTGTTCCAGACGATCTCCCTTCGCAAAACGATAGGCATCGTCGGGCCTCGTAGTCGTTCCATACACGAACGCATCAAATGAATGTGCTGAGTGAACGTGAAGGTCACCAAAGAAAGCACTGCGTTCGCCACCCTGAGATATTCCCCGTGATGGGTCCGCGACCGACGTTGCTTCCTTCTGCTCAATGCTCGAGCTCTCGCCCTCGGTGCATGCGACCAGAAACAACCCGCAAGCCAGAGAGAACGCGACTCTCAATCCGGTATGAATCACCATGCGACCGTCGCTCCCCGTTTCCATGGTTATAAATATACCGGTCGTTATAGTATATTGAAAAGAGCGCGCAAGTTACCTGGAGTACCGACATCTGATGGCCAATTTGAATTTTGATCAAGCCAGCAAGATTGCTAACGAGACTCGAGCAAACGCACGGGAAACACTCACCAATCCCATTGCGGTTGCCGTACTCGACTCTGGTGGCCACCTGGTTGTATTGGAACGAGAAGATGGTGCGGCTTTCATGCGGCCCCCGATTGCTATCGGCAAAGCGTGGGGGGCTCTTGGCCTCGGAGTTGGAACACGGGCACTGGAGACGAGGCTTCAAAACGTACCTACTTCGGCACCTTTCTTTGCATCCATAGCCGCTCTAACGTCCGGAAATCTAATTCCGGTACCCGGGGGTGTGCTGATTATGGATGGTGACGAAATTGTCGGCGCGGCGGGAGTTTCCGGAGACACGTCTGAAAAGGACGAAGCGTGCGCGGTTGCTGGTATAGAAAGCACAGGTTTGGCCGCCGTGATCGGAGCCCGAGGTAAGTAGCGACCACGCCTTACCAAAACGCTGGAGAATGATCATGAGGGCGCACGTGGACTCTCGGAGAAAAAAAAAGGCCCTCGTTTTTTCGGCACTTCTCGCCGTTTTAGCCTCCGCGCTTCATTCGTTTGGTGATACCCCAAGTCAATTGATGCACGCCGAAATGGAAACGGATCTCGTACCCAGTCCCGCCAAATTCGATGTCCTTTTACCTCCCAACTACGAGTCAATCCAAGAACCTTTGCCTGTCCTTCTATGGCTGCACGGTGGATCTAACGGAAAAAATCATATCGAACGAAGACTGCGCACCCACATTGAGTCCGCTTGGAACGATGGCATTCTCTCGCCACTCGTCGTCATCGCCCCCATCACTGGAAACTCTTATTACATCGATTGGAAAGACGGGACACAGAATTGGGAAGAGTTCATCACGGGCGAGCTGATTTCGAATGTGCGAGGCCAGTTCAACGTCCAATCCGATCGGGCCGGCACCGTCATCGCAGGAGCCTCCGCGGGAGGTCAGGGCACACTCCGAATCGCCTTTCGAAATCCCGAGAAGTTCGTAGCCGCAGTAGCGATGGAACCAGGGTTCGAACCGGTTTTACAATTCCAGGACGTCGACCTAAGCCGCTTCCCGGGTGACACCGCCAATCGATTCCTCCACCCTAGATTTGGCCAACCTGTTGATGCCGAGTATTGGGCAGAACGCCACCCACCCACCATCGTCGTTCGCCACGCAAGCAAAATTCGAGAATCGAACCTCCAGATCAGAATCGAAGCGGGCGACGAAGACGCCAATCTAACCTGGCTGAGCGCCGAGTTGATTCACAGACTCCTTTTTGACGCTGGCATCCGGCACGAGTTTTATATCGAATACGGTGCCGCCCACACCGGCAGGTCCCTCCCCCGACGTCTCCACGACAGCTTCGCTTTTATGGAGAGAGCATTGCATCCGGAAGGACCCGACCCAGAAGCACTAAGGCATCTTGAAGGTGCGAAGAAAAATGGCCGTTACAAGCCGAGAATTCCGAATCAGCTGACGTACGAGTCCATCGATTTCTCAACTGAGTGAATCGTCCCATACGACACCAAGACTAGCGCACAAAGATCCGTTCTTTGACTTGGCGAATCTCCCGGAGGCGGGAAACCCGTCAAGAGGATCTCGTTGGACCGTTTGCGTCGTCACCGTGCTCAACCATCTGCTGCTGCAGACCAGCTGGTAAAGATGGATACTCGTTCTCTTTGACTGCCGATGCTCGTAACTCCGGTAACAATGCGACCTCGGGATGCGAAAATATATAAAAATCCCCGTTAACAACGCCTTGAAGAACACGGTCCGCAACGTCGTCTGGCGACATCGCTTTTGGCAACGATTTTCTATAAGCCCGCTCAAGGGCTTGAGACGCCTTCCCGCTTGCGTCCCCCGTCCTCTCAACCTCGTCGCTGAGCCCGTCGAGAACACCCGTGTTAACGCCTCCCGGACAAAGAACAGACACCCTGACTTTTGCCTTCAAATAGCTAAGCTCTTGCGCTAGTGCCTCGGAGATGGCGAGCACCGCGTGTTTCGACGCGTGGTATGTGCCGACAAACCCCCGGGATGTCAAAGCCGCTTCTGACGCCGTATTGATGATGTGCGACGACGCTTGTTGGGAGAGCATGGAGGGCACGAACACGCGAAGTACGTTAGCAACGCCCTTAACGTTCACCGAAAGTACTCGCTCCCACTCAGCACTCGGTTGTTCCCACGTCGATGCAAATCGACTAATGACTCCAGCGTTGTTAAAAAGCAGTTGTGGTGCGCCAAAATTTTCACGCGTGACGCGGGCCAGTTCCTCGCAATCACTCTCTTTGCTGACATCGCAATCAACAAGAATGCTCTTGGAGTCGACCGCACCCTTAATGTCTTTTAGACGCCCTAGATCAACGTCCGCCAACACCAGCCTGTGGCCCTGACCAGACAATTTCTTCGCCAACGCAAGGCCAATACCGCTCGCAGCACCAGTAATGACTGCGGTTTTATCGTCCACCGACGGCAAGCGAATTAAGAAAGGTGATTTCGCATTTCCGGCCAGGCTTTCCTACCCCTATCTGCGATCGCGTCCCACTGCGCCTCACCCAGCACACCAGCGATCGCTACGCCGTAGGAATCACGCGCCGCCATTCTGTCGAACCAGGCCCGCGTGAGGGGTTTGTCTTCGGCCATCTGATCCAATCCGAATCGAATCACCTCGTTGACGTACGGCAAAATCCCGATGTCGGCCAAACTAATGCGTTCACCAACCAGGTACTCAGAATGGGCCAGAGAGCTTTCAAGCTTCTCCAGTGTTTTCGCAAAAACCTTCAGTCCTTCGCCAACAACTTGGGCCCCATATCCCTCTTGAAAAATAGTTGTTTGTCGGGCAACACGTTTGGGGTCCGGGTGACGACTTAGCGACTCTATTACCTCATCGGGATCCCGCTGGCTCAGTCTCTCGAGGCTCAAGATCGGCCAAATGACCGCACCATTTGCTGGGTGAAGTTCTTCGTCAATTAACTTGGTCCAAAGTCTCATGGACACTTTTTCTTCCGGCGAAGAAGGCTTTAGTGAAGCCCCCGGATACTTCTCATCCAAGTATTCGTTAATGAGTGTCGATTCGAGAATAGTCGAACCGTCGTCCACCAGGGTGGGAACAACACCCTTGGGATTCATGGCCAAATACTCAGCTTCGAGATTCGCCTTGCCTCCTAGATCAACCGCGACACTTTCGTAATTCAAAGCTTTTTCGGCGAGGCACAGCCGAACTTTCATGCAGCAAGGCGACACTGGGCTATCGTAAAGTCTAATCATTGAGCCTGCTTCCTTGCATCGCCGTACCGTAAACCGTCGTTCCTTAGGTGACCCCACTCACTGATCGTCGTGAACCGTTCAACGGCTTCTTCGTCCGACACACACCTCGCACCGTATCCATATTCGAACTGCCATCCACTTGGCGAGGCCATGTAGAAAGAAATCATTCGGTCATTAGGGTGTCGACCCAGTGTGGTGGACTCGATACCACGTTTAAGACAGATGTCGTACGTCGAGCCCACGTCATCCATATCGTTAACCTCAAGCATAATGTGGCCAAGTCTTTTTAGTCCGCCTGCCCCATTACCAAAACCAATGGAGTGATGCCTTCCGTTGCAGTGCAAAAACACAATTTCTAACTCTTTGTCACCCCGAGCCACTTTGATGTAGTCGGAAACCCGCATGCCCAAAATTTCTCGGTAGAATTTCTTGCTCTCATCAAAGTTATCGACTCCAATCACCATGTGCCCGAGCCCGAACTCGCCCGTGAGAAAACCTTTGATCGGTCTGCTCGACTGGAACGGGGCAACGTAATCAATCAGGGGCGAGTGGAACACTTCCAAACAAACGCCATTCGGATCTTTAAGTTCTATTAGTTCGCCGACCCGGCGCGCGTCCACCTTGCCGTTGTCGCCAACCGTAAATGAAATGTTTTCTTGTTCCAGGTGCGCTCGAAACGCCGCCAGTGCTTCGTCATCGGCAACCTGCCAACCGATGTAGAGTAAGTCATCACTAGGGTCGGGATGGACGGCCAGGCGGTAATGGTGCTTGTCGTGCCGTAACAACAACGTCCCGTCGTCCTCTTTCTCCTGCACGGCCACACCAAGGAGGTTTGTCGCATAGTCCTCCCAGGCCTCCAGATCGCTGGCCCCAACACCCACATAACCAAGCCTTTCAACCTTGCCCAGCATCGTTTACCCCCTTAAAAAAAGATGGACAGATTTTGCGCGTTCACCACGACCCAATCGGGAACGATTTTTCTCTTCACAATAAACCAACTTCCCGCATCTTTGTTCTCCCGGAGAACGTCTTCTCGTGATCCGGAAAATAGGTCCTCGTCTTCGTGTTTCCCCTCGTTCCTCGATCGGTAAGTCAAGAAACTGGATCGCGCAATCACCTCGTCCTGTCTGTCAGTTCGTTCAACCTCGATATTCGAAATGAGGTGTCGGGTCCTGGACGGCGGATCTTCCGCCCATGCCATTCCAGTTTTGAGTCTTCCCACACGTCGAGTTAAACGATTCTTATCGTCTTCAAAGTACCCAAGACCCGATTCGTCTTCTATTTCCTTCGATGATTCCCATGCCTCGTCCATCGACTCACGAAGTCGATTGTGACGAACTGGCATCCAATAAAGTGCATCGTCACTAAAGAGTGCTAGCCAATCATCGAACCGACGTTCGTCGAGAAGCCGGGCTTCCGAGAATAGAAACTGTTGAACCGATAAGTACAGCTCCGCTTCCACTGATTACGCACCTCGAGCAATGAGCTCTACTTCGTCGGTCTCGGCAGTAAGCTGCTCGTACCACCGGCGATAAAAACTTCGCTGATAGACTTCTGAAGTCGCCTTCGCAACATCTTTGGCTTTTAGGTTCTCGTCTTTCCACTCGTGCCCATGCCCCATTTCATAGCTGAATGGGATTTTTTGGATCACGGGGTTACCGGCCGTCTCAAAGCATCCGTGCCAATTCTCGCCGTCGTCCTGCTCCAATAAGCCCGACGGTCCAAAAGTATCCGTATAGTGCCGCCGCATTTGGTCCTTCACGATCCTTGGCGCATCCGCATCAACGAGACAATAGGACCAAATCTCTACTTCATCGATGCCGCGCGGGTGGTACTGCCTTATCGAGAATGACCCCGGAATCCAGCTGAAGTTCGGAAAAACGTTGCCCGCAACAAATTCGAGTCGGGAGCGAGTCGTACCCAACCGAGTATGGGCATTACTCCAAACCTCATTCTGCCACTCTGCCATTTCTTTGGGGTGATGCGGCGGCGAGACTGCGTGTTTTCCCTCGGGATGGTACATGGCACAGAGGGTGTGTCCATATTCGGCGGAAACGCCTAAGCGATTCTCGTTCTCAGCAAATAAGTTGGGGACGCCATTTAGTCTTGCGATGGACCCGTGCGCGACGCCCACGTGGTACCAATCCCCAGCGTTGTTGTCACAGGGCAGTTTCCAGTTCGTCTTGACCCTCCACTTGTGAATACCCGTGACGAGTTCCGTTCCGCCCTCGTGTCGATCAAGAACGAGATCCATGTACCAGCCCATGTTCCCGAGATAATCCACCAAGCTCACCGCACCCGGATCAAAAGTCGCAAAGATCAACCCTTTGTACACGTCGACCTTGGCGGCACTGACCAATCCGCGCTGACTTACATCCAGCTCTTCGTAGTAGCCCTCTTTTTGCTTCGGGACTCCCAACAATTTTCCTGTCAGGTCGTAGGTCCATGCGTGATATGAACAAGAAAAATTACGCGCATTGCCACGATCTGCACGGCACACCCTCATCCCTCGATGCCGGCAACTGTTAACAAAAACGTTAATGTGATTCTCGTGATCACGCGTCACGATCACGGGTTCCTCACCCATGTAGCTGGTGAAAAAATCTCCGGGGTTCTTGATCTGGGAAACGTGGCCAAGGAATAACCAGCATTTCTTGAAGATGTGTTCCTGTTCGAGCTGAAAAATCTCGTGATCCACGAACGCTTGACGGCTTACTGACGTATAGTTCTCGCTAATAAGCTCTTCGATGTTCATCGTTCTCCCCCAGTTTTTCTGGACGTCCGACGGCTGATAGAGTAATCGGACACTCTCTTTTTCGAAAGTGCATCCAACGAATCGGCGTGGATAAAATCAGCCCTTGCATTTAGTAGACCGGTCAGTACACGATAGGTAGATTCAGATGTTGGGTCAAGTAGCGACGACCCCAAAGAATCAGGAAGTACGCCCGTCAGATGACTAGCCCCACCGTGCAAGACAAACCGCCGGGAGATCGACGCTCGAAGTACCTAATCTACTTTCTTTTGCTTCTGAACATCCTAAATTTCGTAGATCGCCAACTTGTCGCTAGCCTCGCGTACCAAATAGAACAAGCGCTGGACATAGGGCACGCCGAATTTGGTTTGCTATTCGGGTACGCGTTTATTGTTTTCTACACCTTCATGGGCGTTCTGCTCGGCACGGTGGCGGATCGGTGGAATCGACCCCGCCTCATCGCCATAGGCCTCACTGTCTGGAGTTTATTGACCGCGGTTTCAGGTGCCGCCCAGCGGTTCGGACACATGGTTGTGGCCAGGATGTTGGTCGGCGTCGGGGAGGCAACACTCACGCCCGCCGCATTGTCCATGTTAAACGACGCTCTGCCACCAGAAAAAAGATCGCGAGCGGCAGGAATCTATTACGCCGGCTCTCCGATAGGGTTTGCCGCGAGCTTATTTGTCACGGCCCTTTTTGAACCCATCATCGGATGGCGCGGGTGCTTTTACGTGCTCGGCCTACTCGGCCTTTTCTTGGTGATACCCACCTTGTTATTGCGAGATCCACCTCGAAGAGCGATCCGCGACCAACAACTCGAACTAAACGGCGACCAGGAAAACCTCACGACATGGGCATCGATAAAGCTTCTGCTACGGACGATCAAAGAAATTCCAAGCTTCTCCCTGACATTGATCGGCGGATGTATTGCCGTCTACTTTCAAAATGCCATGAACTTCCTCGTACTCTGGATGCAAGCTGAAAGAGGCTTTGACCTTCAGCAGGCAACCACCAGAATGGGCATGATGGTTATCGTGGGAGGCGTTCTGGGAAGCCTCGTGGGGGGTTACGTGGGGGATTGGTGGGAGGCCCGTAAAGAGGGCGGGCGACTTTACTTCGCCTCGATCGCTTTTCTGTTCGTGGCTCCGCTCGGGTGCATCTATCTCTTCGCGGATCCCAACACTCAGCCCTGGCTGTTTTACCCTCCACTAGCGCTCACCATGGCCATTTCCATGACCATGTTTGGTCCAGTATTCACGGTGGTTCAAGATCTCGCACCACCACAAATCAGTGCAACCAGCGTGGGGTTTGCTCTCTTTTGTTTCAACGTATTCGGCGTGGGTTTAGGACCCTTGGTGACCGGTTGGATTGGCGACTTGCACAGCCTTACCATGGGCCTTCTCGTGTCAGTCTTTATCGGCACTTTCTCGGTTATACCGTTTTACCTCGCCGCCAGACGATTCGGGAAGGACCAACAGCGTCTTGAGGCTATTAGGGACCTATGAGGTTGAACTACGCCAGAGGCAAAGCGCTGGCGGGTCTTTGGTTATTGACCTTTATCGCTGGGATGCCCGATCAAGTACTAGCCAACGAATTGAACGGTGCAAACGCGTTACCTCGCCCAGTCGCTGAAAGCCTCTCCCGTCCGACAACGTCGGGTCTGTACATCTCTTGGAAAGAGCATCGTATTGACGACGAAGCGATTAGCGGTATCCCGCTTCGCGGGGCAGATGGTTTGAAGGTGGGTCGAATAGACAACGACAGCTATCTGGACATTGTCTCGGTTCACGAAGACTCCAATCATGTTCGAATAGCTTTTGGCACTTCAGACCCAGACACTTGGATAGCGTGTACTTTAGGCGAAGGGGCAGAAGTCGCCGCCCCCGAAGACATCAGCCTAGCCGATCTAAACCGGGACGGGTCACTCGACATAATTGTCGCCGCCGAGCTAGAACACATCATTTATTTTCAGAATCCCGGCGAAAATGACGTTCGGCAATGCCACTGGCCGAGAGTCATCCCCGAAGTCACGGCCAACAGGGGCTCCTGGATTCGCGGCTACTCGGAGGATCTTAATGGCGACCAACGCATGGAGGTGATTGCACCCAATAAGGGGGAACAACAACCCGAGGGCGCTCCGATCCCGACAAACTTTCCGCCAAGAGCAATCTCGATATTCAACATAGCGGGTGAACCTCTGGAGTCTTTCAACTGGAAAGAGAACGTCGTCACCAAAATGCCGGTACCCATGAACTCAAAACCCGTCGATCTAGACGGCGACGGGGATTTCGATTTGGTCGGTGGCAGTCGTTATGAAGCCCGTCTTTTTTGGTATGAAAACAAAGGGACTCACGAGAACGCCTTTAAGTTCACCGAGAGACCAATAGACGTCAGCGGGAGAAATCACGCCTGGTCACGGGGTCCCAGGCGATTAACCGGCATGAATTTGGAATTCGCTGACCTCAATCACGATCAACGCCTAGACATTGTGCTGCAGGAATCCACCTCGCAAAACGTTTGGTTGGAGCAACCGTCTTCACTGGACGACGCATGGCAAATTCATCTGATTGGCGATATCCATCCCGATCGTTCAACCGGCTTATTGCTGACCGACATTGACGGCGACGGAGATCTTGATCTCTTCAACGGCGGGTACAGTGGGCTTCCAAGAAACGTTGACGGGAGCCATGTGACACCATCAAGCCCGGTCGGAAGGCTGGCCTGGTTCGAGAATCCCAACGACCCCAAGAAGCTCTGGAAGCGGCACGATATATCTCGACGAGTACGAGGCATGTACGACGAATTTAGTGCCCACGATATGGACGGAGATGGAGACATCGATCTGATCGGCACCCGGGGCAACTCGGGCGAGTACGACGGCGTATTCTGGTTGGAACAACGTAGATCAAGCGCTCCAAGGAAGGTCTTTTTTCCCGCAAGGCCTGCAGAAAGCCGGCAGCTGCCTTTACCACCGGCTAGCTTATCGACCCAGTCACTGGGAGGAGCGCTTCGTTGACAAGACCCCTGTATCCACTAACATCTCTGCGGTCCATCCACGTCCGTTGATCGATCCGAGGAGCCGCCTGTGGGACGACATAAATCGCAATTCATCCATGATCACATCTTGGAAGTTGCTTCGGATCTTTTCTATGAACATGGAATAAACAACGTGGGAATCAGCCGGATCATTGCCGATGCGGGGGTCGCAAAGATGACCCTGTACAGCCACTTTGATTCAAAAGAAGCTCTAGTGATTGCTTACCTTGAGAACCGATCGCGTGAATGGGTCGATTGGTATAAACGACAACTCTATAAGATGCCTTTGACCCCCATGGATCGACTTCTCTCTTCGTTCGACGTGCTGGGCACGTGGTTTACGTCGAAACGTTATCGTGGCTGTTTGGTCGCCAACGCAATCATTGAACTCGCGGACCATCTCCACCCCGTTCATGAAGTTAAACGCGAGTATTACGCCAGTATCAAAACCATGTACTTGACGCTTGCGGGCGAAGCCGACCTGCGCGACAGCGAATATGTCGCTGAGCAGTTGTTTGTCTTACTTCGGGAAGCGATGATGGCGGCCTATTTGGACGGTCCCAACGGTGTGGTTGAACGCTGCACGAAACGCGCCTATTCAGTGCTTGAAGGGCAATTGGCACGTGGCTAAAAAACGCAAGTCCGCGGCGCAACCCACCGAAAAGCGTAAGCTCGGATCAATCATGCAGTAGCCGCCGTCGCGACATTGATATTGTTTGATCTCTCCGCGCTCGCGCGAATACATTTTGCAAAACAACACGAAATCTCCACTGGTTTGCGGGACGTAAAAGACGACACACGGTCACGGGCAGTTCTCAATATCGTGCATGCGTTAACAGGGCCTAGCGCGCGGTGCACGCGGCATTGTCATGTGCTCGAATCCGCACAATCAGTTCGTATCGTCAGTTCCGCTATGGACCTCAGTCATGACGGACCGGTCGGTTTTGCCGTGGCAAAAACTCAGGACGCCCACATCGCCTTGATGATGCCCCAGATCGAGGGGCGTTGGGCCTCCTCGCCTCGCGGCAACATGATGACGCCGTTGCGATTGACGTAATCCTGAAACGCATTTTCCATTGCCGCCAGTCGTTTGGGCATCTGCGCGGCCAGGTCGTCGCGTTCGGACGGATCGTTGGCCAGGTTATAGAGCTCCCATTCGCCGGTACCGTGCCGTGGGCGCTGCGCCAGCAGTTTCCAGTCGCCCATGAACAGGGCACGACCGCCGTACAGTTCGTAGCCTACGGCAGCGGCGGTGCGGGCAACCTCTTGTCCTGAGCCCTGCAGCAGTGGCAGCAGCGAACCGCCATCTGGCACTTCGATCGGGCGACCGCGATAGCGATCGCCTGGATGCTCGACGCCGGCCACGTTCAACAGGGTCGGCACAATGTCGACGACAGTGGTCAAGGTGTGGCTGATGCGGGCGCCGGCATAGCGCTGTGGCCATGAAACGATCAGGGGTGCACGGATACCGCCTTCGGTGCCCGTTCCCTTGTGGCCCGCCAGATGCGTACTGCCCATGTTGGCCCAGGGCAAACCATAGGAGACATAGGAGTCTGCCGTGCCCATCGCCTGATAACTTTTATCGGCCAAGCTCATCAGAGCTTTGGGCAGCCACCAAGCGCCGGAACTCGCTATGTCGCTGGCATCCGGGCCGTTATCGGACATGAACAGAACCAGAGTGTTGTCGAGGCGGTTGGTCACGCGCAGGTGCTGCAGCAGGCGACCGATGTTAACGTCCATGTTGTCGATCATGGCCGCATACACCGCCATCTTTCTGGCTTCTGTCCGCTGCTGAGCGGGCGGCAGGCTGTCCCAGGCCGGCACGCCCTCGGCGCGCGGCGGGTATTCCAGATCCTTGTTGATGAGGCCGCGGGCTTTGAGTTGATCAAAACGTTGTCGGCGCAAGATATCCCAGCCTTGACGATAGGTTGGCTGATGCCTGGCGATACCCTCGGGTGACGCGTGCAATGGTGCATGGGGCGCGGTGTAGGCCGCATAGGCGAAAAACGGCTGCTCGTCGGCTGTTGGTTCGCCGATGAACTCAATAAGCTTGTCGGTGTAGTAATCGGTCGAATAGAAATCGTCAGGTAGCTCGACCTCTTCATGATCAAGGAAGTAAGTGCCGATGTAGGGTGGGCCACTGGCGTAATGGGACGCCGTGGCTTCCAGCAGGGCAAAGCTGCGCTGGAATCCGCGGTCGGCGGGGCGCTGACGTTCGTTGCTGCCCAAGTGCCATTTGCCCGCCATATACGTGTGGTAACCGGCGTCGCCAAGCAGTCGTCCGATACTGACGACCTGATCGTTGAGGCGGTTTGAGTAGCCCGGTTGGTCGCGCTGCTCCGGCAACGGGATACCCATGGTGCCCATCCCGGAACGGTGGTTGTCGACGCCGGTCAACAGCATGGCCCGTGTCGGCGCGCACACCGTGGAGACATGAAAGTTGGTGAATGACACACCCTGCGCCGCCAGGGCATCAATGTTGGGCGTCGGGATTTCGCCGCCAAAGGCACCGACATCGGTGTAGCCCATATCGTCGGCAACGATCAGCAGAATGTTCGGTGCCTGCGACAGATCGGTGCCCGCAAGGGGATTGGCTCCGGTAAACAGAGGCGCCATCGGCTTGTCGGGTGATCCGCAGCTGCCGACCACCACTAGAAGCCCCAGCAAGAGTACGCAGCGCAGCAGTGCCACGGTAACCCTCACCGCAGAGTGACCTGCCCTAGTTCAAACGTGAATCCGTTGATTCCCGTTCGTGTCAAACCGCCCCCGACTAAAAATACCCCTGAACGGTAAGTCCGAAAGTCCTAGGTGGCATTGGGAATGCCTCGTACGCACCCTGAGTGCCCGTGAAACCAGCGGCTGTCGTTTCCTTGATGTAGGAAAAATAACTCTCGTCACTGAGGTTTTTGCCCCATAAGGTCACCTGCCAACGACCATCGATATCGGCAAATCCCACCCGAGCGTTCAGGAGGGTGTAGCTCTCTTGAAAGCTGGTCGAATCCAGGCTAGGCATGTGATAGTAGTCGCCGACGTACTGATACTCGACGCGACCAATGAATTCCATCGGTCGATCGTCGAAAAACTCCAGCGGAATTCCCACCGAATCAACCGGGAACGTCATCTCAGCGCTAATAGACGCCTTCCATTCCGGGGAATCGTCAGATGGAAGACCCTTGAAGTCGCAAGAGCTGGGGAACGATGGGTGCGTGCTGGCAGGCGCGCCTCCGTTTTTCGCGCAGGTACCACCCGGGAAGTCGTTCCATTCCGAATCCAGGTACGCCGCTGACGCGCGAATGTCCAACCAATCGGTTGGGCGCGCCTGTGCTTCAAGTTCTAGGCCTTGCTGTATAAGCTCCCCCGCATTTTGTACATGCACACCCAACCCGGCGGGATTGGCTGCCACCTGCTGCATATCCTCCATCGTCATACGAAAGGCGGCGAGATTCAGCTGCAGCCTACCGTCGGCCAACAGCGTTTTCGCACCGATCTCGATATTCTCTGAATTCTCCGCGCCAAACGTAACGGGGACGGGATCACTCGCGCGGATTGGACGAGCATTGATCCCCGGGGCCTTGTATCCCGAGGATGCCGTAAAGTAGAGCATCACGTCGTCTGAAGCCGCGTACCTTGTGTTAAACGTCCATATAACGGAGCTCTCGTCGATCTCTTCGTCAAATGATAGGTTCGTGAAATTCTTCCTGATTGGCGCGAAATTGCCCAAATAGCGGGAAACCCGTACCGCGTGCTTTTCGTCGCTGTTCCAACGTAAACCGCCGGTAACGGACCAATCGT
>JAKUTI010000329.1 GCA_022448765.1 Pseudomonadales bacterium | reverse complement strand
ATGGCCTTTGCATTTAGCGGTGAGGTGCGATTGTTCGCAGTAAAGATCGTTGTGGTCCATCATCTCGGCTGCGAATGCGCGAAGTTCGGGATGCAAGGTGATGTCGTTCAAGTATGGCCCAGCGTAAGGAAATTGCGTCGGTCCTCCGTCAGGATTGCGGCCGGTCTCCCAGCCCTCGGGCTTAGGGAGATTTGGGTTGTCACAATACTCGACCCACCCGGGAAGGGTGCTGCTGAGGTCGTTGCGCGCGCCCTTTAACTCTTCAGGCGTGAGAAAGTTTTCGACGATCACGAACCCGTGGTTCCGGTAGTGATCGATGTGGGTCCGGTTAAACCGCCTCAACTTAAGGACCTATATCAAAGGTGTTCGAGGAACCAGTCACGGGCCATGGTCGCCCTCGTCGCTTTTTGTCTGGGGTAAATGGGTCGGCGGCGAGACGCGTGCGCTCGCTCCAAATGGTAATCTCTTCCTTCAACGTTAGTGGCCACAATCAACTGAATGCCCATAGTGCCGGTTGCGGTGCGGGAGGTCACGTCACGGTTGGAACGGGGGTCAAGGGGGGAGCGTATGGCTGCAACAAAGAACGTCCACGAGGTCGAAGACGATGCCCTCGCAGCAATCGATTACTGCTTTGAACGGGGTTGGACCGATGGATTACCCGTGGTCCCACCCGAGCGAGGTCGAGTCGAAGCGATGCTTGCCATGGAGGGGCGTCCCGCTGAGACTGTGATTGCAAGTCATCCCGCCACGGGGATTGAGTGCAGTCTTCACGGTGCCGCGGTGAACGCGGTGATGGCAGGGTGTTTACCCGAGTATTTTCCGGTTGTCGTCGCCGCCTTAGAGGCCGTTAATGAACCCGATTACAGCTTCCACGCGTCGACGGCGAGTACCGGCGGCTCGGCGCCCGTGGTCATTGTGAGTGGCCCCGCGGTACGTGATTTGGGCATGAACTCCGCGGGCAACGTATTCGGCCCTGGGAACCGAGCCAACGCCACAATCGGACGCGCGATGCGGCTCATCATCATGAACGTATTCGAAATGCTTCCGGGTATTTCCGATCAGTCGACACAAGGCCATCCCGGTAAATACGTCTCCTGTATTGCCGAACGCGCCGAGTCGAGCCCGTGGGATCCGCTGCACGTCGAGCTTGGCTTCGGTGCGGACATTTCCAGCGTAACCGTGTTTGCGGGTTCCGGCTTCTGCAACATCGAAAACCACGGCGGCAACACGCCCGAGTCGATTTTGGATTGTGTTGCCGATGCCATGGCGAGCCTCGGTTGCATTACCATCGGCCAGTCGGTGGTGGTGTTATCACCTGAGCATGCCGAGATTGTCGGGGCGACGGGCTGGAGTCGTGTGGATGTATGCGAGTACCTATTCACCCAAGCAAATCAGACGGTTGAGGTCATGCGTCGCGTGGGAAAATACGTTGAGCGGGAACACGTGCGCCAAGGTACCGAGCATGTGCATCGAGGTTTCGGTGCGGACGACATACTCCTCATGGTCGCTGGCGGCGATGCCGGCGGTCACTCGTGCTTCATTCCCTCGTGGAGTCGGACCCGGGCATCGATGATGCAATCGAAGCCGATCGGCGTCTGCATTGACTGTTAAATACGAACAAAGGAGCTACTGATGAGTATTGAATTGATGGATCCTGGTGCAGACGGGGAGGGTGGGCCGACCCGCCTTGAAGCACCTCGTCTAGAAAGCTTGGATGGAAAGAAGATCGGCCTGTTGTCCAACGGCAAAGCCAATGCGGAGTTGCTGGTAAGGGAGACAGCGGCCCGGTTTGAGCAGGAACACGGCTGTTCGGTGGTTCATTTTATTGATAAACGGAACGCGGGTAAGCCTGCGGACCCTGCCTATCTTGCGGAACTGGCGGCACAAGCCGATTTTCTGATCACGGCGGTTGGTGACTGAGGAAGCTGTTCAACGTGCAGTGTGCATGACGGCATTTCCTTTGAAGACCACGACAAACCCGCGCTGGTCATTTGTACGTATCCGTTTGAACCCACGGGCCGCAATAT
>JAKUTI010000328.1 GCA_022448765.1 Pseudomonadales bacterium | reverse complement strand
GGACCAATTTAACTACCTTATTTATAAATTAGGTAGTCAAAACTCTTAATTATTCTAGCCAGACATTGATCGAAAGTAGACCGTTAATTAACGGCATGCTATTTGGAGTGAAACGTAGATACCGTCTCCCCTATGTCTCCCTGACTGGGGTCGAATGGAGGGGACTGGAGTAAACGCGGGTAAAGCGGCATACAGTAAGAAGCGGCAATGAATTCGGCCCTACATTACGAAAGTCGTGCGCCATCACCATGTTAGGGTGATCGCCTAGTTAGGGTTCGACTCCCGCCGCCTCCACCATACTTAAATGGTGTTCTGTTAGTCAGTTTTGAGATCTTGATTGACAGGTTGCAGCTTAAGAGGATAAATTTACGGAGTAATTTTTCCTTATGTCACGGGTCGTCTGGGCTCCTTAAGCTTAGTCGGGTCTTGGAGGTTATCGACATGCGAAGTGCCACATTTGGTGCAACCGTTGTTGCCGCGGCAACGCTTCTTTTATTCGCACCTAGCTCAGCGGTCGCGCAAGACGCTCACACTACACCGACATTTAATAAGGACATCGTGCCGATTTTTCAGAAGAGCTGCCAGTCGTGCCATCGGCCGAACTCGATAGCTCCGATGTCGTTCATGAATTATCAGGAAGTGCGCCCCTGGGCCCGGTCGATTAAGAATCGCGTGGTAACGGGTGAGATGCCGCCGTATCGGTACGACCGTCACGTCGGCATTCAGGACCTCAAAGACGACCTCCGGCTGACCGAGATGGAAATCGAGACGATCGCCCGCTGGGTGGACGAAGGCACGCCGCTGGGCGACCCTGCCGATCTCCCAGAACCGCGGTCCTTTCCGGATCTCAACGAGTGGGCCTACGAAGCTGAGTTAGGCCCGCCGGATCTGGTCATCCCAACGAAGCCGTACACCCTGCCGGCCGAAGGGTCGGACGTGTGGTGGCGGCCGATTGTGGCAAGCGGTCTGACCGAGGATCGATGCCTGAAGGCGGTTTCCGTCAGGGCATCGGCAACGGGGCGCGGCGTCGCGCACCACGCCAACAGCCAGTTGCTCAACTATGACGAGGAGACCCAGGAGTGGGTCGAGGTTGAGCGGCTCTCCGAGTACGCACTGGGCAAGGCCGGCGAAGTTGTGCCGGAGGACGCCTGTCGTCTTCTCCCGGCTGACTCCATGGTGAGATGGGACGTTCACTACTATCCGAACGGCGAGCGCGTCGAGAATGATGTGATTGAGATGGGTGTCTGGCTCTACCCGAAGGGCCATCAGGAGCAGGCGAAGAACAAACAGAACCTCAAGCTCTACTCCCTGCTGATGAAGGGCGGCGAACTCGAGCTTCCTCCGCACGGTACGGCGATGACCCAAGGGTTCCATTCCTTTGACACCCCGGTGCGGATCGACAGCTTCCAGCCGCATGGTCATTTCCGTCTGGTGGGTAAGACCCTTGAGATCTTCGATCCGACGACGGGCGACCTGGAGATGGTGAGTTCAGTATCGAACTGGACCAACGATTGGCACACCAGTCACATCTATGAAGATGACGCTGCACCGCTCGTGCCAGCGGGGAACGTGCTGGTGATTACGGGCTACTACGACAACACGACCGCGAACCGACAGAATCCCGATCCGAATCAGTGGGTTGGGGGCGGTAGCCGTTCGGCAGATGAGATGTCGCATGCATGGATTGCGGTGACGCATCTCGATGACGAGAGCTATGAGCAACAGGTAGCCGAGCGAGAAGCTAAAGAACTCGCCAAGCGGGCGGACAACAACCAGCAGTAGCAGCACGGAGACGTGCGGAATTGGTTTGTAACGAAGGAGCCCCTCGATATCGAGGGGCTCTTTCGCTTTTTCGGCAATGATACGTTGATGGAGGGAATAGCAGTGTTCGGACGATTCTTCGTGGGCGGCCTCGCGGTCGCGATGCTTATCGGTTCCCCGTCGTTGGAGGCCCAACTTGGCCAACGACCACTTGCACCGCTGCCGCCGAACGGACTTCGGGTGGCGCCGTTCTTCGACGGTTGGTACCAGAATGCGGATGGCACTAT
>JAKUTI010000327.1 GCA_022448765.1 Pseudomonadales bacterium | reverse complement strand
CCGGTCAGCGAATTTCCGTCTACGACCCGCTGATACGTTTAGCTATGGCGTACGGCTTGTTCTTGAATTCCAGGTGACTAAGACGTCGGACACTTTCGACTTCAGCGAGAGGCGACAAGGACGCTCCCAGGGAGACGTGGGGCTCCCAAGTACGGAGTGGAGCGTCCTTGTCGCCTCCCGCTGGCCCGGAGGCTCAAGCCACAAAATCAATCCATGCGAATGATAATCATTCTCATTCGTAAGTCAAGTCCATCTGCGATGTGAAACGTGGTCACCTCTCAAATCCGCAGAATAATCCATTAGGGATTCGAGCCAGACAAATGGGGCAACTAGCGTACGAAGCGCCTATTTAGTTGGTTTCAGCGCCTGGTCGACTCGCTAACACCCGAGTCCACGCCCGGGTAGCGGCAGATTCTCCTAGTACGGGTTTCCATACCGTCGATGAACGTGAAGATCATCTCGTTGCCACGCATTTCCCGGAATACGGTATCGAAGAGGTCGAATAATCTGAAGACCATGACCCCTTCATCGTCGAAGTGAATTGCCGTGTTGAAGTTGTTGCATACAACTCCAACGTCTCTGGCGCCGTTCTTCAGCGTGCCGTCTACGCGAAAGTCATGGATAGTTCCGTACGCCGTCACCACAACGCGATCTCCACATTGCTCTATACGCTCCAGGTGGCCAACCCGACCTGAAACCCCGAGCCAAAGCCCTCGCATGTCGACGACACCATCTGCGAGTGGCTCGGTGCACGCCGACAAAATGGGCATCGGTACGATTGCGTAGTTACATCCCGGGGTATACGCCTTGGGAATATCATCCGCGGATTTTCCTGAACCGTTGAGTTCAGTTAGATCACAATAGTTCACTGATCTACCGTTTTGCAGAAATATCGCCGGGTCAGTCGTATCAAGCGGCCTTGGCACCGCGAAGGCATAGACAAGGAGACCGCCTAACAGGACGGCCACGATGCCGAGCAGCCATTTTGTAATACGTATGATCATTAGGCCGTTCGTGATCAGTGTGTAAACGCCTCGCAGGCACACTCTAACCCACGGTGGGCATTTCTCCTTGCTTGATCCGTTCCATCTCTTACCAGTTCAAGTAATTCGTCAATCCGTAGTGGTTGTAGAACCCAAGTGCATCGTTACTGATGCCCAGCAGTTACGAATCCTCGACCGCAGAACTCATCCTTTCGCTGCGAGTATCAACGGTCAAATTCACTCAACTCGAAACGATCGCGGCAGGGACCGTTACGCTAAATGAAAGCCAGCGTCGACAGTGACGATTTCACCGGTGACATTTTCAGAAGCGACAGCAGCTAGATAGATCGCGACGGCCGCCATGTCGGTAGGTTCGCCTATTCGCCGTAGCGGGACGCCCGCAATACTCGCTGCGCGACCTTCCTTTGTTTCAAGGTTGGGCTGCATGCGGGACTCGAAAGCGCCCGGAGCTATCGCATTGACGCGAATATTTCGGTCAGCCAGATGAAACGCCAATTTGCGTGTTAGGTAGTGCACGGCAGCTTTGCTTGCGCCGTAATTAAAATTGAGCTGCGGAGTGATTTTATTGCCTTCGGTGGAACCAACATTAATAACACTTGAGCGGCGTGTAGACGTGCCCGATTGCTCGAGCAAAGATAAAAAACCTTGCGTTAAGTAAAAAAGCGCTTTGACATTGATATCCATCACCTTATCGAAGCCCGTTTCTGAGAACTCATCGAGGGGCTCTACCCATCCAAAACCCGCGTTATTGACAAGGACGTCCAACTTCCCCTCGCGGGCCGTTATCGTGTCGATGAGATGTTGTCGACCATCGCCGGTGGCAAGGTCCGCCTGCACTACTTCGCAAGATCCGAGCGCAGCAAACTCGTCCCCTGCGGTTTTCAGATCGTCTAATTTGCGCGACGAGATGTACACGCGTGCACCGTTGGTCACAAACCCGTGAGCGATCATACGGCCGATACCGCGTCCACCACCCGTCACAACGATAACTTTGTCGCGCACGGCAAATAGGTCTTCAATCATCATGCTAGTCATGTCGGTGCG
>JAKUTI010000326.1 GCA_022448765.1 Pseudomonadales bacterium | reverse complement strand
GAGGCGGCGGCGCTTATCGATGCGAGTGGTTCTCGAGGATGCTCGGCCAAGGAAGCTACTGTGATTTATTAGCCAAGCGCTTCGAGTTGGCGACCAAGAGAGCGGGTCTTTCGACGGAAATGCAGGCACCGTTGCGCACCGACTTGTTTCGGCCCGCCATCGACCAGCTCAGTTTGTTCGGGAGCCCCTGAAGAGCCAGCAAACAAGTCCCAACAGAGCCCAACCCAACGCGATTCCCCATTCGTAGGGCCATATTAGAGACGATGGACTCCAGGGAAAGTAAAACGAGAGCAACACCAATCCCAGCACGATGGCAATAATCCCCACCAACGATGGACAGCGAACGCGAAAGGGACGATCGAGGTCTGGTTCTTTACGACGCAAGACAAGAAACGCGATGGGTACAAAAATGTAGGCGACGACGACTGCAAAACTGCCTGTATCCACGAGCCAAACGAGTATGGTGCGGCCGAAAAAAGGCGAGATTGACGCCATCAGGCCCAAGACCAAGACGCCTATGTAGGGGGTTTTGTACCGTGGATGAAGGCGTGAGAAGGCGGGGGGTAGGAAGCCAGATTCCGACAGGGCAAACATCACGCGGCTGCCCCCGATGATGAAAGCATTCCAACTCGTCAAAATGCCGCCCACACCACCAATAATAAGAATCGTACCTGCCCAACGTCCATTCCACAGCGACGTCGCGGCATCGGCCGTTGCCATGGAGCTTGATTCCAATGCTGTGGGATCGAGGGCCATGGAAACTGCGAATGAAACGCCCCCGTACCAAAGGACGGCCATCAAGAGCGATAACACCAGCAACCAACCGATTCGCCGCGGCGGCAAGTTAATTTCCTCGGCCGATTGCGGAAGCACGTCGAATCCCACCATCATCGCAGGAACCATGATGAGTACGGTGAGTATCCCGGTCGCAGGGATAGCGATCGCGGGCTCGGTGTTCGCGAGACTGCCGAAATTCACCGCCCCGAGGAGCAATAAGATGCCTGCGCCAAGCACCGTGGCGGTGATCACGCCCTGAACCAGGGCAGCGGCTCGTATCCCGATGACGTTGATCCACGTCATCACAACGGCCGCAGCGATGCCGATGGCGACAAATCCCACGGACACGGGTGCATCCAACACGGTCCACAGCGTGCCGAGGCGGATGGACGGGAACAAATACTCGATCGCGGTGGGTAAGGCGACGGATTCGAACACACAGACGGTTGCGTACGCCATTAGCAAGGCCCATGTGCAGATAAAAGACCAGACGGGGCCGAGCGCGGCATGGGTATATACATGTTCGCCGCCGGCCTTGGGCATCGCGGCCGCGAGTTCAGCATAAGTCAGTCCAATAAATACGAGGATCACGCCGCCCGCGGCAAAGGCGAGCAAGGTGCCTATAGATCCTGCGCTGAGTACCCAGTGGCCGGTAAAAAGCACCCAGCTCCACCCGATCATCGCACCGAAGGACAGTGCGAGGACGTCGCGAGTTCGTAATACGCGTTTGAATCGGTCGGGGGGGATGTCAAAATCTACCGCTTTTCGTTACGAGCATTCTCGCGGATTACTATGACAGACGGTAGAGCGTTTGAATTTCCTCTAGGCCACAAGAAATTTGAAGTAGTAATCGCGAACGATAACGGCTTGGAGCTTTGGTTGGACGGGTGTTTGCGCAAGCGTCGCGAACCATCGCATCGTGAACCGTTATACGTTTGGACGAACGTGGAGCTCCTGTGGGAGGAACATCGGTACGTTGAAGCCCGATTCTTTCCCAGTAGTGGAACGTTAGAAGTTACGGTGAATGGCGAGCTCGTCGGCGAACGGGCCGTTTAAGATTCCTAAAACCGGTTGTTATGACTAAGGTTGTTGGCCTAACGGTTGGTTCGTAGGGCTGGGAAGGGGCCGATTGGTCCAAAACGCTAAGAATTTCCCGAACGTTGTGCCACGTTCGCCAAGGATGTTGTACAGACACGGTAAAAAGATCAGCGTGATGACGGTGGAAAATATGATTCCAAACGAAAGCGACACCGCCATCGGGATCACCATTTGAGCCGCCATCG
>JAKUTI010000325.1 GCA_022448765.1 Pseudomonadales bacterium | reverse complement strand
ACCGTAGACGAAATGTCATCTAGCCATCCCGTGCGCTTTCGCATGAACGCTTGAGCATACCCGGTGATGACGGTAGCGTAAACACCCCGACACAAAGTAGGCATACGAACGCCATCCGTAACGGAATTCGCGTTATCGACACTGACTCGCACCAAATGGACCCCCAATCCATTTGGAAAGACTACATTGACCCACTTTTTGTAGATCGTGCACCCGCAATGGGCGACATGGGTAATGGCAAACAGGGCATGATGGTCGAAAACGAACCGGTGACCCGCCAAACAGGGTCCTATCCGATGGATTCCAAGGACTTCCACGACGCCACCATCAAGGCCATGGAACGGTTCAAAGACACGAGAGCGAAAGGTTTCAGTGCCAGCGCCAGGCTGAGTGATATGGACGCACAAGGCGTCGACGCACAGGTCATCTATCCCACGGTCGGCGGACAGATTCTCGGCAAAACGTTTACGGACCCCGAGTTGTTGCTCGCCGTCTGCGCCGCTTACAACGATTGGTCATTGGATTATTGCAGTCTGGCACCCGAACGATTACGCATGGCGGCGATGCTTCCGGTCCAAGCACCCGACCTCGCTATTGAAGAGGCGAGAAGGACCGCGGCAAACGGCGCATCTTGTTACTACGTTCGACCTAACCCCGTCGCCAACCGCAATTTATATCACACGGATTACGACCCCCTCTGGAACGAGATCGCGTCACTAACAAAACCGGTTTGTATCCACGATTCGGGTTCGCCTTACCTTCCGTCGTACGGCGACCGCATGGAAACGCACACCTCCGGTCACATCATCGCCCATCCCTTTGAAGCCATGGTCGCCATGATGAGTCTCATCTGGTACGGCACCGTTGAGCGACACCCCGACCTAGCCATCGTCCATGTGGAAGCCGACGCCGGCTGGTTACCTTATTGGCTGCAACGCATGGAACAACATTGGGATTTTTCAGGCTGCGCTGAACATCCGGAACTTAGAAAGCGGCCGACGGAATACTTCAAGAGTAATTTTCTCGTGGCGTGTCGCGGGGATGAAATGACGCTGCCGGCGGCATGCGAACTTGTCGGAGATGATTACATCACCTTCAACACCGACTACCCGCACCCTGACGGAACTTGGCCCCTTGGTATGGAGCACTTGGAAAAACAACCGTTATCGGAAGAATCTATCCGAAAGATATTCTGGGATAACGCAGCGCCCGTTTTTGGTTGTGCGTAGCAGCGGCGGCAAGACAGGGCTGAGCCTACCAACAACCGTGATGTACAGACCCACACCTTCATGGAACACTGCTGGTCCTTCACAACGGCAACCGGGATTTCATCTGTCATGATCGAACAAGCCCGAAGCATGCTGGCTTCGTACAACGCGGCGATGACAGAACTACAGACGCTCATCGACGAAACGTTCGAGGAAGCGGTCGCTGCACTAGCAAACCTTGAATCCGTCTTGATCATTACGGGTCTGGGGAAAAGCGGCTTAGTCGGACAAAAGGCGGCTGCAACGTTTTCGAGCACAGGGACACCAAGCGCATTCGTGCATCCCGTGGAAGCTCTGCACGGGGATCTCGGTATTGTTCAACCAGGTTCGGTCATGCTCGCCATTTCGAAAGGCGGCGGGAACGAGGAGACCATCGAATTCGCGCGGCAGTACCGGAACGTGGTCAACGGCCCCGTGATCACGTTGACCGAGCCCGGATCTCGTTTGGAGGCTCTCGCCGACATTGCGCTTCATATCCCACCACTCCCGGAAATTGACGAATGGGATTTAGCACCTACGACCAGCACCATGACGAGCATGGCGGTATGTGACGTGCTCGCAATTTGCACGCAACAAAGTAAAGACTTAACGGCTGATGACTTCGCGCAATTTCATCCCAGTGGAACCCTTGGCAAACGGCTGCTGTTGAATGTCGGCGATCTAATGATTTCAGGTCCAGACCTGCCAATCCAAACATTAGATGTTTCGTTCGCTGACGTCGTCTACGAGATCTCATCGAAAGGCATGGGCATGGTGCTCATTACCGAAAAGAATGGCGAACTTTATGGCGTGTTAACCGATGG
>JAKUTI010000324.1 GCA_022448765.1 Pseudomonadales bacterium | reverse complement strand
CGGTGAACGGTTCAAGAACTGGCTCTCATACAAGGGTTCAACGCAACGTGCGGACCTGGCTTGTTTTCTTGGGCCAGTCCGTCGTCCGGATCACGCGTTGTTCTGTGAATTAGCTTTTGTTCGCGGTGCGCCATCTCGTCCTGAGGACCACAAGGATTACACGAAGATTACTCGTCTATCGACACGGTTGCCTGTTAGACAGATCCTCATTGATGGGACGCTCTCTCCCAGGGCGGCGGCGATACGAACGGATTTCAGACTGTCGAGTGGTGAACATGAACAAGCACACTACTTAGTAGTTACGCGTTAGATTCTTGAGTAACCCTCGTCCCCGTTTCCCCGCCCGCTAATAATTGACAGCTTAACGAATGGACGCCAGTGGATATAGCGGACAACACTGGAATGTGAATCGTCGAATCTCTAAGCAATACACCTCGGTGGACGTATCCGGACGGGAGTCTCTCAAACTGGGGGTCAGGGGGTCGCTGGTTCAAATCCAGTCATCCCGACCAATAACGGCTGTGATTATTTTGGGTCTTGACGAAACAACGCAGCCACGTTACAAAGTGAACATCACTTTGATCCTAGGAGCCCGATTGCCGGAAAATGTCCAGTTCGGTCGCAAGAACGGCATGACGCGGTCCGTTGGGGGCGATTGGGGTCCACAGATTCTTCGGAAGAGTCAGAAATCGTAGTAGCGCGTGCGATAGGGAGGCAGCAATGACGAAAAGCCAATTCCGTGAGTTTTGGTTCGGAGCGAAACACCTTACCGGACTGCTGGTCGCAACAGCTACGGTCGCCGTAATCCTTTTCTTGGAAGTTGGTGCCGTTGGACAAGAAGCTCAGTTCCCGGTCGACGGTGAACACACTGTGTCGGCGCTGCCGTTGACTCAGGAGGCGCCGGGATATAACCCGACGACCCCAGAAAAAGTTGAGCTGGGCAGGCTGCTGTTCTGGGACCCGATTATGTCAGGACCCCAAGACGTAGCCTGCGCGACGTGCCATCATCCCCAAAGCGCCTATGCGGAGGACCGCGACCTGTCGCTCGGCGTGTCGGGTACCGGCCTGGGCCGCTTCCGGCGTGACGGGACTCTCGTCAAACGCAATAGTCCGACGGTTCTGAACGTTGCTTTCAACAGCATCGATCAATCGGGCCGCTACGACCCGACGACTGCGGTGGCGTTCTGGGACAATCGCATCAGGAGCCTTGAATCGCAGGCGCTCGAACCGCTCAAGTCGCTTGAGGAAATGCGAGGGGACACCTACCCGGAGGATGAGGCTATCGCGAGAGTGGTGGCGAAGCTCCAGGCCAACGCCGAGTACGCGAGCCTGTTCGCCGAGGCCTTCGGCGGTGAAGAGCCGGTCACCGCGGAAAACCTAGGCAGGGCGGTAGCGGCGTTTATGCGGTCGCTGACGGCCAACAACGCGCCGTTCGACCGCTACATGCGCGGCGACCAAAGCGCCATGACGACGGAACAGGTCAGAGGAATGGAGCGCTTCGAGGAGATCGGGTGCATCAGGTGCCACAACGGGCCCATGTTCTCCGATTACAAACTGCATACCATGGGCGTGCCCGACAACCCCGCTCTTGTTGGTCCCTTAGCAGGTGCCACAACGCCCGCCTCCGATGGAGGCGCGCAGAACCCTCCTTGCCCGGCAGGTGGTACTCCGGAGCCGCGTACTGATGCGACCCGAGCAACGTGCGACAGCTATGCGTTTCGCACGGCGTCGCTGCGAAACCTCGAATTGACCTTCCCATACGGGCACAATGGCATGTTCAGGACGCTGAGCGCCGTCGTGGGGTTCTATGAATCCACCATCGCCGGGGAGTCCCGGAACCCGAACGTCCCCTTCGAGGAGCTCGATCCGCTGCTTCGCCAGTTGCAGAACGTGGACGAAGAAGACGTGGACCTGATCGAGTTTTTATATGCTCTGAGCGATGACTCGTTCGACAAGACGATTCCCGAGAGCGTACCGAGCGGCCTGCCCGTCGGCGGAAACATTCGGTAGAGCAGATTACGAGCCGTCGTGGTATGCTGCTGGCTTTTGGACACCCACATTGTGAGGCATAGGAACTGGAGGACTTACATGA
>JAKUTI010000323.1 GCA_022448765.1 Pseudomonadales bacterium | reverse complement strand
GGATGGAATGTCTTTACAGTCGATGATGGCGACGATTTTGATCAGGTGATCGCTGCATTTAAGGCGATGGAAGAGTGGCCGGAAGATGACCGAAGGCCGATGTTGTTTGTTGGACCGACCACGAAAGGGTGGTGGCCCGCTGCACGTGATGGCAAGGTTAGTGGCCAGGATCAATTAATTAGTTACCCCTCACATCCGTATGCGTTCAAGATGAACGGTGATTATTTCGTCGCGTTAGCGGAAACGTTTGAGCGCAAGTATGGAGTGACATTTGAGGGGATTCGTGATGGCGTCCCGGCGTCCGATGCAGAACGATTGGTGCAGTTCAAGACCAACGTTGACATTGTCATGTCGGTCATGGAGCAGCGTGAGGGGCTTGGTGCCTGGATCGCCGACCGGGTACTTAATATCGCTGAGTCTGTCGATCGATCTCCGAAATTGCGAATTGACCCGACGACGAATCCATTTATGGATAACCGGCTTAAGGTCGAGAATCTACCGGAAACCAAGCAAGACGTCGTGGTCGACAATCCGCACACGGGTGATCAGGTAGAGCGACAAATATCGTTGTTTCTGGAGTCGGGTCTCAAAAAAGGTCCCCGGCGTGCTGTTAGCGAAATTGGGGCGTGGCTAAATTACGTCACGAATGGTCGTTTTATGACCATGGCGGCGGACCTTTCTGGTTCGATCAATATCGAGAATGCAAATTTACTGGGACATTACGACCCGGTTGACAACCCATACGGGACTCGGTTGAAGGCTGCGATTCAAGAGGCTGGTAATGCGTCGACGATGATTGGGTTAGTGAGTCAAAATGCGTCGGTTGACCCGAAACAATATGCTGGCGTGTGGGGCATTTCAGGAACGTATGGCGCGTTTACACCACTGATGTACACACCGGCTCGTGTGTTTTCCCAGATGAACCAGGACAGTCCGTTTGAACTCGGCGTTCTGCATATATTAGCTGGGCATTCAGGACCGGAAACTGCGGCCGACGCCAGGACTCATTTTGGGATTTTTGCGCCACAAACATGGACGCTGCTTCCGCGTGGACAAGTTATTAATCTTTATTTCTGGGACTATAACGATGTTGCAGCTGGCTACTTCGCGGCGGTGCAAAAGGCGCTGGAAATTAAGGAAATCGGCATTATCGTCATTCATGTTGCACGACCGGATTTCAATGTCGCTGATCGAACGACGTTTGCAGATACTGACGTGAAGGCCGCGGCGAAAGGGCTGTATCTGATTCGTGACTATGACAGTCAGTCTGCGCCGATGGGGACAGTCTTTGTGCAGGGGTCCAGCTCGACGATGAATCTTGTTCAGGCGATGCCTCGGTTGGAAGAGGCGGGGGTTAACGTACGGATTGTGTCGGTAATTAGTACGGAATTGTTCGGTTTTCAATCAAAGGCGTACCAGGACCAGATTTTGCCCGATGAGTCTCGCTATGACTGCATGGTCGTGAGCACGATGACGAAACGTGTTCCACCGATTCCCAACTTGGGTCCGTTAACAGAGGAATATTCAATGTACGCGGATTTTGACGACCGATGGAGAAGTGGGGGTCTAGAACCGGATGTCATCAAGGAGTCTCGACTCGATGAAGATTCGATTGTTGAAGGGATTGTTCGGTTTGCCGAGGCGCGAGACGAACGACTTGAACGACAACGGACTGCGATGAGTTTATTGGTGTAGGCCACACTGAGATTTGAACAGGACGCGTCGTCTCTAAGTAAATTGTGCGTGGACGTGCCACGTGGTACGAGAAGGGACTTTTATGAACCAGCCTAGACGTTATCGCATTGGTGCCGTTCATGCGTTGCTGAATGCGATTCCGACGACACAGGCCGCGTTCGATCGAGGATGGCCGGAGGCCGATGTCGCGCACTTACTTGACGGTTCGCTGTATCTTGATCGCAGTGAAGGCAATGTCGATGATGATGAACTCGCGTCAAGAATTGACCGTCTGATTCGGTATAGCGAATCAACCGGAACCGAGGGCATCATCGTGACGGGTTCATTTTTCGGTGAATTTGCCAAGCAAGCCAGAGCGAATGTGTATATACCTGTCGCCACGTCGTTTGACGGGATTATCGAGCGT
>JAKUTI010000322.1 GCA_022448765.1 Pseudomonadales bacterium | reverse complement strand
GGCTTCAAATCCTAAGAGGCCCAATCCGTCTAGGGAGAAAATCACTTCAATGAGAAGAGCACCCGTGAATAGCACTCCAATGAGAGCCGATGGGAATCCTGCAACCACGATCAGCATCGCGTTACGAAATACGTGACCGTATAAAACCCGCTGTTCGTCAAGGCCCTTGGATCTAGCGGTCAAAACAAACTGTTTGCTGATCTCTTCGAGAAACGCGTTTTTGGTCAGCATGGTGAGGGTGGCGAACGTTCCGATCGTCAGCGCTGTCACGGGCAGCGCGAGGTGCCAAAAGTAATCGCCAATTTTCTGCATCGGACTTAATTCGTCAAAGTCGTTGGAGACCAAACCTTTCAGTGGGAATAGATCGAAAAATGTTCCCCCCGCAAACAAGACAATCAAGAAAATGGCGAACAGAAAGCCTGGGGTCGCATAGCCGATAAAGATAGCGGCGCTGCTCCATATGTCGAAACGACTACCGTCACGGACCGCTTTGGCGACACCAAGTGGGATCGAAACCAGGTAGGTGAGTAGCATCGACCACAAGCCCAACGATATGGATACCGGGAAACGCTCGACAATGAGTTCGACGACCCCTCGATTCTGGTAATAACTTTCGCCCAACTCAAATCGAAGGTAATCCCACAACATCGTGAAATAGCGCTCGTGCAACGGTCGATCGAATCCAAATTGTTTTTCTAGCGCGACGATCAATTCAGGATCGATGCCCTCGGCTCCCGGAAATTGTGTCATGGTTTCCGTCGTGCCGACGGTTTCCGCGGCTCCAGCGATTCGCGTCCCGATGCCCGACATTTCGCCGCTCATTTGCGCGATCATCTGGTCGACAGGCCCGCCAGGGGCGAGTTGGACGATAAAGAAATTGACCGTCACGATCCCCAATAATGTGGGTACGATCAGGAACAGGCGTTTGAGAATGTATCGCGCCAAACCGCGGGCCTTTCTTTCTATTCAGCGTAACGTACGCCAAAGACGAGTACAAAGGCTCGAACCAGCAGCGTGTTATAGAACACCGAGACAGATAAGGCGCGACGAAAGACTCGAAGGGGTGTTCGGGCAATCGATGAAATTCGATTGACTGCTAGTGCTGAGAATGCGTTAGGCTGTTTTCGAAGGTTGGTTTTAACGGAGAGGAATCGTGGCTGAAGCTGAAGCAGAATTGCCAGAGCGCGAGCAAACGTCCAGCGAATTTGTGTTTGGTGAGATTCATCGGCTGGGGCTCGAGAACAATGTCCTTGAGCTTGAGGAGCAAGGTTTCACGATCGTTCCCGATGCGCTACCGATGGATATGGTCGAGCGCATGCGCGAGGTCATTATTGATCAAGTCGCGGACAAAAATGGTGGAGAGCGCCCCGATCTTGAGACTTGGGACGAGGGCAATCTACCGTCAGGTTGTTACCTACTATATGAGGATCCAATTTTCGAAAAGTTGGTCCTGAACGAATACACGATTGCCCTCATGCAATACCTATTGGGCCGCAGCATGATTCTCTCGACAATCTACTCTCACGTACGAGCCAAGGGTGACGCATCACTACCGTTGCACACTGATCAATGGACCTTGCAGCTATCCAATCCCGTGTCCGTTGCGGTCGCCAACTATGCCCTGGTGGACTACAAACGCGATCTTGGTGCCTTTGCTGCGGTTCCTGGGAGTAATCTCATGATGCGACGTCCAACGGCACCTGATGAGGTCAATGTATATAAAAACCCCCAATGTATACCCCTCGAAATGTCGGCCGGTTCGGTAGTCGTTACCGCAGGTAATACTTGGCATGGTGCGTATGAGCGGAAAGTCCCGGGGCTACGTATCAATGCGGCGGTGGTTTATTGCCGCTCGTACATCCAAACCCAGGAACTCATTCGGCAAGGGGTTACTCAGGAAATGCTCGATCGGAATCCGCCGAGATTTGGGGATTTGGTTGGCGTCAACGGTTTCTTGGGGTTTGGTCGAGAAGGTCCAGATTTCAAGAAAAGACGCGCACTGGTTGGGCGTTTTGACTGACAACAGGGGTTCCGCCTCTGAGTGATGAACCAATGTCCTGTCCATTGTTCAACTGGAGTGGAGGCAAGTCCGAAATGAGTTGAACCCGGGGTTGGTGGAATGCAGTGTGGAACTACCTGATCCTGGGATC
>JAKUTI010000321.1 GCA_022448765.1 Pseudomonadales bacterium | reverse complement strand
GATCGTATAGCAGCGATCGAATCTGCCGAATCGTCAGGACGTCTTGCCGCTGATAGTACCTTCGATTACCGCGCCGTTTTACTGGCTTGAGTTGGGCGAATTCCTGTTCCCAATACCGCAGCACATGGGGCTTAACATCACACAAACGGCTCACTTCGCCGATAGTGAAATATCGCTTTCCAGGAATCGGCGGTAAATCGCTAGTCTGACTCTGGTCCGGCATAGGCCTCAACTCGAGCTTTTAATTTCTGTCCTGGGTGAAACGTAACCACGCGACGTGCGGTAATAGGTATTTCCTCCCCAGTCTTAGGGTTGCGTCCCGGCCTTTCTCGCTTTTCGCGCAGATCAAAATTTCCAAATCCAGAGATCTTCACCTGCTCATTTCTCTCCAGCACCATAAGAATCTCATCGAAGAATAACTCGACGAGTTCTTTTGCTTCGCGTTTATTCAACCCTAATTCCTCGAATAAACGATCCGCCATCTGTGCTTTCGTCAGCGCACCCATCAGCTTCCCCCCGGTCTCCCCGGTCGTCGTATCTCCGTTCCGACACTTCGGAGACTAATGCGCTCACAACGCTTAACGGTCGGAAGTGCTATCGCAACCGAGCCCCGACTTCATGCTCTAAGGCAACAACGGCTTTCTCCACTAAAACATCGACATCGGCATCCGTCAGTGTCTTCGTGGCATCCTGGAAGATTAACCCCACTGCTAGGCTTTTATCAATAGAATCAATACCTTTGCCTTTATAGACGTCAAACAACCTGAACTCGACAAGAAGATCTCCCACGGATTCTCTGATTAACTCTTCAATAGATTGACTGCTGATCGTTTCACTTACGACCAGTGCCAAGTCCCTACGTATGTTGGGGTATCGAGAAACCTCCTTGTACCGACGTTGCCGCTTCAACAACAAAGGTTCGACATCGCACTCGAAAATAAATATCTCTCCCACCACATCAAGTTTTCTTTGAAGTTCAGGGCTGAGTCGTCCAACCGTCCCAATCACGTCGTCGTCGACAAAGATGTCTGCGCTTTGTCCCGGGTGAAACTCTGACCGGGTAGACGCACCAAACGAAACGCTCCGACCACACACTTCGACCAAGCGCTCAACGTCGCCTTTGATATCAAAAAAGTCGACGTTCTCCGCCTGTTGTGTCCAATTTTCGGGATCCTTCCATCCCCACAATACCCCGGAAACACGAAACCCTTGTTCAAGGTTGTCGATGCCACCATTGAAACATTGCCCATATTCAAACAACCGAATCGAAGTACTCTGTCGAACGACATTCCCAACTAACGCGTCGACCAACCCGGGAATCAAGCTCGTTCGCATGACAGATTGATCTTTGGACATCGGGTTTTCCACCACGGCCGGTTGAATATCCGGTGCGAATAGATCGTGCCACTCGGGCTTGATGAAACTGTACGTGATTGCCTCGTTGTATCCCAAATGGACCATCAGGTTGCGGAGGTCGGCGGGCGTCACACGGTCACGTCGGGACGGTTTTAACGGCAAGGCCGCAAGCGTCGTCCGGGTTTGGATAGCGTTGTATCCATATATGCGACAAACCTCCTCGACTAAATCCTCCTCAATCGATATATCGAAGCGGTGACTCGGCGTTGAAATTTGCCAACCCTCGGGGATTCTCCGTGGTTTTAGTTCCAAGCGCTCCAAGATGCCGAAGATCTCTTCGTCTTCGATTCTTTCACCTATCAGGTGTGCGAGTCTCTCGCTGCGCAGAGTTAACTCGGTCGATCCAGGCAGCGAGTCTCCGTCACTGACCTCGAGGACGGGACCCGCCTTACCACCAACGATCTCAACGAGCAAAGCAGTGGCGCGTTCCATCGCTACATTCTGCAGTTCACTATCCACACCTCGTTCGTAACGCTGAGAAGCATCCGTCTGAACACCATAGCGACGCCCCGTTCCCATGATTGCCGAAGGCGAAAAAAATGCACATTCTAGGAATACGCTGGTCGTGGCTTCGGTCACCCCACTTTTTTTACCACCCATCACACCTGCAATCGCGAGCGGCCCCTCCCCGTCCGCGATAACCAAGCTCTCTTCGTCCAACTGAATCGAGTTGCCATCAAGAAGCGTCAATTGTTCGCCGCGCATAGCCATGCGCACCACGATACGATCTTCTAAAGATGCCAAATCG